>JAZRIH010000185.1:0-9344 GCA_045645175.1 Eubacteriales bacterium
TCCGACTTAAGCCCATCGACTCCCTGGCGGCTGCAGGCGCGATCCTGGCAGACGTATGGCTCCCCGACGTGTCCATGCCCGTAGTGGACTCTCTGGGCGATGAGTTCCTGGACTACGTCAAGGACGGCATGACCATCACCATCAAAGACGGTGGCGAGGTTGTAGTAGAATAACGATTAGGGGAACTTCTTGAAAGAAGTTCCCCTAAAACCCCTCAAGAACTTTTGAAAAGGACGGCAAATGCTTGCCGTCCCTTTTTATTGGATACAGAGCACTAACCGTGGCAAGTACCCTCCCTTTTTATATAATACCGAACACAAGCCGTGGTGAGATAAGAAACCCTCGGTCGTGAGATGTCACCCACTTTACGACAATGCACCTTGGGTAGTGAAAGAAACGGCACAGAAATGTCGCGTCCTCAGACGCGACTAAGGAAAAAGGGGGTTACTTTTAGGGGGAGAAAAACTTGGTTTTCTCCCCCTAAAATGGCTTCTTTGCACACTTTCTTTCCACAAAGAAAGTGTGAGAAAATGCCGAAATAAAACCTTGGAAAGTGTGTTCCGCAAACATCATTCCTTAAACAATTACTTTTCGGTACATACTTTCCTTAAATACATCTCGATACTTTCCCCTATTTTCTTTATGGAAAGAAAGTAGGCAAAGAAGCCATTCTAGGGGGATTGCATCCCCCTAGAAATCCCCCCCTGCAGTCGCGTCTGAGGACGCTACATTTCTGTGCCGTTTCTTTCACTACCCAAGGTGCATTGTCGTAAAGTGGGTGACATCTCACGACCGAGTGTTTCTTCAGTTGCGGAGCAACTGCATGCAGTAAGCAGCCGTCTGCGACGGCAAGGCGTCTGCTACAGTAAGCCGGAAGGCGTCTGCTACTCTCGCCACAGTTAGTGCGCGGCATTTATGTCCCTCACAAAACCCATCCCCCTCTTATCCGCATGGATAAGAGGGGGAGTTCTTAGTGCGCCGCCGATTCCATCCGATACATCGCCACAGGATGTGCTTCCCGCTCGGCAAAATAACGGATAATGTCCGATCGGCGGACAATTCCAATAAAACTATCAAAATCGTCTACCACGGGAACGAAATTCTGCTCTGCCGCAAGGCTCAACAGCTCCTCCATGGAAGTGGTCACCGGCATCGCCTTGGCGCGGTCGGTGTGAAGGATGGTGCGGAGCTTGGTTTCGTGCAGCTCCTCGGTGCTGTGAGATCGGTCTGCCAGATAACGAAGAAAATCGCCTTCGCTGACCACACCCACATACTTCCCTTCTCTGGTGAGTACTGCCAGGGCGGAAAATCCGCTTTCCAGCAGTTTGGTCAGCCCCTTGCGAAGGGAGTAATCATCATACAAGTAGGTGACCATGCTTTTGGGTTTCAAGAAAAATGCCAGATTCATATTCATCTCCTGTCGCGCCCAACCCGATCGGGGATTTCTGCGACTTCATTCCAATGCGGAGGGGTGAATGGTTTCTGCTTTCAGTATAGCAGAAAGAAATGAACAAAGGATAAACGATTATCGCCCGCATGGTTAAGCTTTATCAAGTGAATATGAACTCTGCTGTTATTTCAATACAATACGGTCCACCGACAGCTTTTGCAGAAGCGGACGGGGCAGAAATTCCTCCAATGCTCCCTGCATCCCCGCACGATCGCTGATCTTTACCAGTTTCTCCGAAACAGGCGCCGAGGGGAGCTTGTATTCTCCTGCAAGGGTAATCTTCTGCGCGCTGAAGCAATAGGTGCCTGCCTCTTTTCCCTTGCCGGGGACATAACAACAGTCCACGATCTCCTCCCAACGCAGAAGGATGGGCGCACTCAGAGGACTTTCACAGAAGATTCCGTCATTGGTCAGAAGAAATGTACCCAGCCACTCCATATTTTTCTGCCATAGGAGCACCAGTTCCACGATCACAGGGATGGAAATCACGGGGAACACCCACGCACCGCCTTCTCTACCCATCACCGCACCCACAATCATCAGAAGCAGAGCAACTGCAAGACAGCCCATTGCCACTATTGCCGCCTTGGTCAGAGAGGGGCGCAGTTTGCCGTGGGGACGTCTGTAACCGTCCGAAGGAAGGGGGAGCTTTTCATCGGGAGAGGTAGGCGCACCAAAGATCGGCAGACCGTCCTGCCATCTCACTCTTTGAATGTACAGCCGTCTTCCGCCCCAGCCTGTACCCGACACGGGATTGCCGTGGAACGCCATGTAATCCTCTGTACCGTCAGGGGAGGTGGTGAAGGAGCAATGTCCGGGACCGTAGCAATGCTCGTTTTTCTCGAACACGGGCTCGTCGTACTTTTTCCAACAGTCGGGATTCATGGGATCGTCGCCGATCAGCTCCAGCATACCCAGACAGTAATCGTCCGACCAACTTCCCGATGCCGAGTAGACGAGGAAAATGCGTCCTTCACGGGTAAGGATAGCAGGACCTTCGTTGATGGTGGGCAAACCACCGGTACAACACCGCTTTTCCCATTCGTATTCGGGACAGGAGAGCATCACACGGGGCGAGTCGATGGTGGAGGCGTCGCTCATGTGGGCAATGTAAAGGTTCTGCGCCACGTTTTCGTCCCCTTCCCAGCCCGACCAGATGAAGTAATGGGTGCCGTTATAGGGGAGGATGGTGGCGTCGATCGCCCACTTGTCGCTCTCGTCGGTGACCTTGCCGATCATTTCATATTCACCGGTGGGATCGTCTGTTTTCGCACCCAGACAATACATACGGTGATGTTCGTTTAGTCCGTCATCGGCGGCAACGTAAATGTACCACCGTCCATTGATCTTATGCAGCTCGGGCGCCCAATATTCCGCAGAATAGGGACCTTCTTTAGGGGCGCGGTAGCAAACGGTTCCCCGCTCCCGACGGATTTCGGTAAGCGACTGACTGCGGGTCACCGCAACGCCTCTGCCGATGCTGTAACAGTAGAGATAGGAGTCCCCGTCCTTTACCACCCACGGGTCGTCGGCGCGCTGGGGAAAGGGGTTTTGATAGGTTTTCATTTTATCGCAATTCCTTTCTATAGGTTAATTCAGATTGATCTATCCGCATTATACCACAAATCGACAAAAATTGCAAGAGGTTTCCCACTGCATCCTCTCCTCCTTCCTTCACAGAAAAAGCTCCCTTTCGGGAGCTTTTTCTTAAATCTTCACTTCAAAACGGCACTTGCAACGGGGGCAAACCACCGTATGCTTGCCCCTTTCCTTGGGCAGGCGGATGTTCGCCATGCAGGTGGGACAAATGCGGAAGCAATGATATTTGTCGGTTTTCAGCTTCTTTTTCTTCTGCGGAGGTGGTGTGTAAGGGGGCTGATAGCCGCCGTAGCCGTAATTTCCGTAGCCGCCATAGCTGCTACTTCCATAGCCGGGATAGGATCGCCAATCCCTCACCGGCCCCTTGCCGAAGGTGATCTTCTTCCAGATCTTCACCCAGATTCGATTTTCCCGCTGTCTTGCGGGGATGTTGCGGGAAAAGGTGCGGAAGGCCGACCAGATCAGCATCGCCAAGATCAGGAGATTCAAAATCCACGAGCCTACGAACATATTTACAAAAATCAGCACAAACGCGCCGATGGTGAGTGCGGTGTATAAGGAGTCGGGCCCGTAGCGTCCTGCAAAAAATCGGGCGAGCTTCAGCATCCAAGGTTTCATAGCATCCCTTCTTTCTGTATGCATTGTACCCTTTATTTGTGAACCCAATATGAAATTAGTGGGGAATTTTGAAAATTTTGCAACACTGTACATGCCTTCGGACAAGGTGAAGATAGTTCACTTTCCCATACACCGTAGGGCGGGGGCTTGCTCCCGCCGTTTTTGGTACACACGATTATTGGGTTTGTCTCGGCACATTCCCCCTACTTTCTTTCTGGAAAGAAAGTAGGCAAAGAAGCCATTTTAGGGGGAGAAAACCAAGTTTTTCTCCCCCTAAAAGTACCCCCCTTTTTGCTTTGGTCGCGTCTGAGGACGCGACATCTCTGTGCCGCATCTTTCACTACCCATGGGGCGCTTCATAAAGTGGGTGACATCTCGACTCTGGGGCTGCTACTCTCGTCGCGGCTTGTGTTCGGCTCCCGTACATCCAAGCCTCCCCCTCTATTTTTTCCAATCACATCCCAAAGTTCATAAAGAGTTTATAATTTTGGTGTATCCTATTCCCATAGGAGGTGTTTCTATGTTTCATATTTTAGTAGTGGAAGATGATCCCCACGCGCGCAAGCTGATGCAGACCGTACTGGAGCAAAACGGCTACTCGGTCTATACCGCCAAGGACGGTCTGGATGCCCTTGCCGTGATGGATCAAAAGCATATAGATTTAGTAGTACTGGACGTCATGATGCCTCGCATGGACGGCTATGAGTTCACCAAGGAGATTCGGGACGGCGGCAGCGATCTGCCTATCCTCATGGTCACCGCAAGGGAGACCCCCTCCGACGTGAAGCGTGGCTTCATCATCGGTACCGACGATTATATGACCAAACCCGTGGACGAGGAGGAGATGCTCCTGCGCATCGCCGCCCTGCTCCGCCGATCCCGTATCGTGTCCGAGAAAAAGCTCACCGTCGGCTCCACCGTGCTGGACTATAACAGCTACACTGTCACTGTAGGAAGCAAGCGGTATGAACTGCCCCAAAAGGAGTTTTTGCTTCTCTTTAAGCTCCTTTCTTATCAGAACAAGATCTTTACTCGCCGTCAGCTCATGGACGAGATCTGGGACATGGACTCTGCCAGCGATGAGCGCACGGTGGACGTGCACATCAACCGCCTGAGAGATAAATTCCGTGATAGCCCCGATTTCCAGATCATCACCATGCGAGGACTGGGTTACAAAGCAGTTTACTCTAAATGAGGGGGAAATCCATGAAGACCAAACAATCGGCACCCCCCTCCACCGAGAAAAGACGGCGTTCAGAGGTATTGAAAAGCGGATTGAGAACCTTCCGCTTCATGCTCATCTTCTTTTTCATGACCGTCATGCTTCTGTCGGGCTTCCTCACCTGCATGATCTTCGTACTGGGCTACATCGTGCGATTCGCCCCCATCCGAGGACTACCCATCACTACCTTGATCTTTACCCCCGTGTTCATCAGCGTCATGCTGTCGGCAGTGCTTACCTCGTGGTGGTCAGGACGAATGTTCCGCCCGCTGAAGCTTCTTACGAATGCCACCAAGCAGATCGCTAAAGGGGATTTCTCGGTCCACATCCCCGACGAGGACGGTCAAGGCGAAATGTCCCAGCTAGTGCACAACTTCAATTTAATGGTCAAAGAATTGGACAGCAACGAGATGTTCCGCAAGGATTTCATCAACAATTTCTCTCACGAATTCAAGACCCCCATTGTGTCCATCCGCGGCTACGCCAAGCAACTGCGCAACGAAAATCTCACTCCCGAGCAAAAGCGAGAGTATATTGACATCATCATTGCCGAATCGGATCGGCTGGCGGGAATGTCCACCAATGTCCTGCTCCTCTCCAAATTGGAGAATCAGACTCTGGTCACCGACCGCTCTCCCTTCTATCTAGACGAGCAGATCCGAAATGAGATCCTGCTCATGGAAGATTCTTGGGCAAAGAAGGAGCTACTCATCTCTCCCGAATTGGAGGAGATTTATTACAACGGCTCTGCCGAGCTTCTCTCCCACGTTTGGCGAAATCTTCTCTCCAACGCTATCAAGTTTTCCCCCCACGGAGGTGAGCTGAAGGTCGATCTCTCTCGCCGAGAAGACTCCATTGTTGTAAAGATCTCCGACGAGGGTGTGGGCATGGACGAGGAAACGGCAAAGCACATTTTCGACAAATTTTATCAAGGGGACACATCCCACAAGACCGAAGGAAACGGTCTGGGGCTGTCCATCGCCGCCCGCGCGGCAACCCTCTGCGGAGGATCTATCACCGTCCGCACCGCTCCCGGAGAAGGGACCACTTTTGAGGTCAGGTTGCCCTGTGGGGATGGAGAAAATTAAAAAGGAACGCTATGAAAGCGTTCCTTTTGTTTTTATCCCTTGGAGGGGGTCATCTTGACTCTTGCGATGGTTCCGTCCTCATTGAAGATCATCTCGTCAATGCAAACCTGACGGGAGTTTGCGTCGTACTCGGTGAGGGGTCGACGATGGTAAACGATGTACCACTTATCGGGCTCGTGAGCATCCTGCAGGAAGCCGTGGTGACCGGGGCCCTTTGCCACGTCATAGTCGGTGCGCAGGATCTGATCCTCCTTGGGAAAGGGACCGAAGGGGGTGTCGGCACGACCGTAGGCTACGCCGTAGGAGTCATTGCCCCAACCGCCTACCGACCACATGAAGTAGTAGACGCCGTCCTTTTTTAGCATACAAGGACCTTCTACATAATCGGGAGGAGTGATCTCATGGAAGATCTCGCCGTCCTCGAAGGGGACGAAGCCGTCCATGGTGTCGTTCATCACTGCCACGTTGCAGTGACGCCAGCCGCCGTAATAGAGGTAGATCTTGCCGTCGTCATCCTTGAAAAGATGAGCGTCAATAGGCTGTGCCTTGTTAACGAACTTGCCTACCAGATGACCTTCCATATGGCGGCGGAAGGGACCTGCAGGAGAATCGGCTACGGCAATTTCCAGACCGCCGTCCTGATCGTTGTTCTGGATGTCGTTGGTGGCAAAGACCAGATAATACTTGCCATCCTTTTCGATGATGGTGGGTGCCCAAACCGCCTGCCAGATATGGGGGAAGTCCTCGGTTGCGATGATGGACTCTACCTTTTCCCAAACCTTGCCGTCCTTGGAGTGGAAGGCATCCTGGTTGAGCTGTTCACGGTAGCGGCGGGAGCGGGTAGCGTAGATCCAGTATTCGCCCTCGTAGAAGCGAGCCTCGGGATCGGCGTACCAGCCGGGATTGATGGGATTGTTCAGATGGATCATAGCGTGTTCCTTTCGTGATTATAATGCAGAATTTTTTATGTGAAAGATTAACTTCGTAGGGCGGGGGCTTGCTCCCGCCCTACGGGTTTTCGGGACAGAGTTATTCTACAATCAATATTTTATAACTAATCGTATTTTACCACAAATTTCTATCCTTGTCAAGCCTTTGTATCCGACATAGCCATTCCCTTGTGAGTGTGGAGCAGCTCCACGAACCGACGGTCGTAGGGGGTGAAGTGATAGCCCTTGCGATAGATAAGGAGATCGGTATAAACCCGCTCCTCCTCTGCAAGGGGGAGCTGTACCAGTCCGAAGCGGTTCAGCTGTTCCTCCGCAATCGCAGGGGAATAAGCAAAGGTCTTGGGGACCTTGGCGAGCATCTCCAGCAGCGCGGCACGATCGTGGACGTAAATGTGTCGGAACACCTCTTCTGCCGACTCTGCCTTGATGGCATCGGTGAGGGGGAGTGAGGGCACAAATCCGTCGGGATAGCCCACCTGCGTATAACGGGCAAGATCATCGGCAGATACTACACCGATCTTTGCCCGGGGATCCTTTGCCGAGAGCAGGAGTTTGCAACCATGGACGGCAATGGGCTCAAACAGAATATCCTTTTCGTGAAGCAGAGCCTTGAAATAGCCGTCGAACTGCTTTTGATAGCGGATCAGCCCCAGACGAAAATCCCCTTGAAGAAGATCGCTCACCGTATCCAAGGCGCCCGTTTCCTTATAACAGATCTCGATGGAATCGCCTGCAAGCTCGCTTGCCAGATCTGCCACGGCGGCAGAGATATAATCGGCACGGGGAGCGGACAGAGTAAAGCGGGTCTTCCCTCCTCCGCCGTTTTTGTAAAGGCTCTCCACCTCGTCCACCTTCGCCACGATCTCCTTGGCGCGCGCCAAAAACTCCTCGCCCTGAGGGGTGGGGGTCATACCCTTGGAGGTGCGCTTGAAAAGGGTCACCCCCAGCGATTGCTCCAGCTCGCGGATGGAGCGGGAGAGGTTGGATTGATTCATAAACAGGTTTTCCGCCGCCTTACTTACCGATCTGGTGCGGTCTACCTCGATGACATAACGTAAATGAAGGATATTCATAAGTCCCTCCTGTATGGTTCTACCCATAGTTTACCATCTTTTGCGAAAAATTGCAAGGCGCATCTTGCATTTTCTCTTATTTTTTGATAGAATGAGGGAAATCCTCAGAAAGAAGGCGAGTACATGACCCGTAAACTGACCGAAAAGGCGATCCTACGGCATCTTACCCATCCCATAGCGGTGGAGGTGATGGACACGGTGGACTCCACCAACACCGAAGCCAAGCGCCGCTCTATATTGGGACTTCGTGACCCCCTTTTCCTCCTTGCACGAACGCAGACCGCAGGACGAGGACGCTTGGGACGAAGCTTCTGCTCCCCCGAGGGCGCAGGTCTGTACATGAGCCTTCTCCTCCACCCCCAAATGAGCCACGAGCAGGTGCTCACCCTCACCTCGGCGGCGGCAGTTGCGGTGTGTGAGGCGATCGAAAAACTCACCAATCTCTCCCCCATGATCAAATGGGTGAACGATGTTTACATCGGGGACAAAAAGGTGTGCGGCATCCTTACTGAAGGGGTGAGCGATCCCACAAAGGGCAATTTGCAGAGCGTGGTGGTAGGCATCGGCATCAACATCACCCACGCCGCCTTCCCTCCCGATGTTGCCGCCATCGCCACCTCCCTTGCCGACGAGGGCGCAAAGGTAGATTCCAACCGCTTGGCAGCGACAATCTGCGATCGGTTGCTGGAGCTCTATGAGGAGCTTCCCCAAAAGAGCTGGCTTGCCCCCTACCGTGAGCGATCCTATCTGGACGGCAAGACGGTGATCTGGCGCCTGGCAGGCGGCGAGGTCAACACCGCTCCTCTGGGCTCGGGCATGGTGATGGGAATTGGCGACGAGGGGGAATTGTTGCTGTCCACCCCCGAAGGCGAAATCGCCCTCACCGGCGGCGAGGTCACGGTGCGGGTGCAAGGGTAATCGGCATTTGCGAATCCCCTACGCACCGTAGGGGCAGATTCCATGCAGACGCCTTGCCGTCGCAGACGGCGGCTTACTGCTGCAGACGCTTCGCAACTGTATCTCGTTCGTGAGATGTCACCCACTATATCCGAACACAAACCGCGACGAGAGTAGCAGACGCTTCGCTTACTGCACGCAGTTGCTCCGCAATTGAAGAAACCCTCGTTGCCGAGATGTCACCCAATTTATCCAACTCCACCTTGAGTAGTGAAAGATGCGCCTCAGAGATGGAGCGTCCTCAGACGCGACTGCAGGGGGGTGATTTCTAGGGGGGACTGCGTCCCCCCTAGAATGGCTTCTTTGCACACTTTCTTTCCACAAAGAAAGTGTGAGAGTGTGTCGAGACTTCATCATGAATCGTGTGTTCCGTAAACATTATTCCTT
>JAZRIH010000186.1:0-7277 GCA_045645175.1 Eubacteriales bacterium
GATTGAAGATCTGAAAGCTTCCTCAACCAACGTGGAACGCTTTGTAACGATCTCAAATAAATACACCGACTTGCAAGATTTAACGCCGGAGATTCTGCGAACTTTCATAGACAAGATCGTAATTCACGAGCGAACCGAAAAGTGGGCTAAAACAGCAGAACAACGGATCGATATCTACTTTCGATACGTTGGATGCATTGTTACCAATCCTACAAATTAAAGCAAAAGGAAAGGACGGACAGCCTAAACTGTCCGTCCAACTCCAAGACACCGCCTTACGCAAGATATCCCTATGACAACTTGCGTTTTCGCCTCTGGTTTTTTATTGACCGAGCTGCCGTAATATGGTATACTACATTCGGGAGAATACTCTCCCGAAAATTTTTTGCATATTTTTCTAAAAACCGTGTCCGAAATCGGGTCTCAAAACAGTCTTAATAGGTGAGATCTCAAGGAGGTGAGAAAGTGTTAAGTATCAAGCAAGCACTCATTGACAAACAAGCGGATCGTGCTCTGTGCGACCTGTCCAAAGGTGACATGAACGGTCTGGCGGTAATCTACGATTTGTACGGACGGCTGATTCGCTCGGTAGCTTACACCATCGTCGGCAATTATACGGATGCTGAGGACGTGTTGCAGGACGTGATGGTGCTACTGGCAAGGCATGCCGCGCTCTACAAAGGAGAAGGAAGCGCCCGCGCCTACGTGATGTCTGTTACCCGCAACCGTGCTCTCGATCTGATCACCAAGCGGAAATACAACCTGTCTACCGATGAGATCGGGGATATTCCCGCTCGCGACGGCGATCTTGCCGCGGTGGAGGTGCAGGAGCTGCTCTCCCACCTGTCGGAGGAGGAGCGACAGATTGTCACTCTGCACGTGTACATTGGCCTCTCTCACCGACAGGTGGCAGAGATGCTGGAGTTGACTACATCCGCTACCGAGAAAAAGTATCAGCGTGCGCTGAAAAAACTGAAAAAACAGTATGAGTCCTGAAAGGAGGAACAAACATGAAAAAGAAAATCAGAAAGACTCTGCAGATGCTGGAGCCCCGTCCCATGCCCGATAAGGAAACCGTTTTGGCGGCTTGTCCTACCGTACCCGTAGTTGGCGAGAGTGCTCCCGTCAGACGTCGGTTGGGTCTTGCAAAAGTGACGGCATTGGCAATGGCAGCACTGCTCACCGTGGGCGGCGGATTGACCGTAGCGGCGGCAGAAGCCAAGGCATACAACGAAGCAATCGACTTTTTTGAGCAGTACAATCTCTCTGCTGAGGGATTCACCCGCAGTGAAGTGAAAAAGATTTACAAGGATATCGTATCCGAGAGCTTCACCTACGAAAAGACTGAGGAAGCGCTGGCAAGTGGTCTGGAAGGCTACGAGATTCAGGCAAAGCCTCTGGATTCCGAAGGTCTGAAGCGTGTGTGGATGGTGGGATATGAGTGGGGCGTTAACCAAAAACCAGTCCCTGTGACCGATCAGTACGAGTACAAGGTTGTGACCGAGGATGGAACTCGCACGGGCGAAGTCCAACAGATCAAGAACGGAAAAGTCCAGTGGACGATCACGCCCAATGATATCTACGTTTCCAATATTAAAAGTATAGGCGATAAGGCGGCGGTTGCGGGATTTGCGACAGACGATTATCAGCTTAATTATACGGATGATCAATATAATATTCGGCTTGGTTTGATCAACGAAGATTCCACGCAAGCATGGGTGAAGGAATACCAATCACCTTACCAGTATTCAGATATCGAATATCTTCTTTGCGACGAGGACACTATTACGGTATTTGTAATGTTTAATCATTTTTACCCCAATCCGTACTTCAACACGGTATATATCCTTACAGTGGATCTGGAGGGTAATATGATCAGCGAAGAATTTGTCCAAGGTTTTCATGAATTCTGTGGTATTCAACAGGCAATTCGGGTAGGCGATACCTATTGGATGATTGAGCGATCCCGCGGTATTGTGCAAAAGAAAGGCGATAAGATTGAACAGGTCGATGATTTCCGCGATGACAAATGGGAGTGTAATCTTTCCAATATGGTGGAATTCAACGGGTTGGTTTATATCAGCGGTATAAGACTCCCCAATTATATCTACTTTGATCAGTTTGTGAAGGATTATGGCAAAGACGGTATCACTGATGAAGAGGTTGATAAGTTTTATCGGGAGAATTACACTGCAATGCTGATGGTGGTAGATCCTACAACCGGAGACCTGAAGAGTTTCTTTACCATTCCCGGTGCAATGGGCGGAGAACTTTCTGTAGAGGGTGATAGACTCACATGGAATGTGGAGCGGTTCACGAAATTCAAGAGCATTTTTGAAAACGAGCAGGAGTATTATTGGAATGGTATTATGGCGGAAATTACCGCCGACAAATGGCAGTATGTGTTTTCTCCCTACGGTCAGCTCGTAGGTGAAAAAGATACCGGAGCATCGGTAAAATTCGAAGGATAACCCCAAAAAACCAGAGGCGAAAGCCTCTGGTTTTTTTGTTAAAAAATATATTATTTACTGTACAGGGGATATTTGGCGCAGATCTTGGCAACCTCGCTGCGGATATAGTCGATTTTGTCCTCGAAATCTTCCTCCACGCACAGACGGAGCAAGTGAGCGAGCACCACAAAATCCTCCTCCTTCAAACCGCGGGTGGTGGCGGCAGGGGTGCCCAGACGGACACCGCTGGTAACAAAGGGTTTCTGAGGATCGTTGGGGATGCCGTTCTTGTTGGCAGTGATGTGGCAGATGTCCATGCGGCGCTCCATTTCCTTGCCCGTGATGTTGAAATTTCGCAGATCAAGGAGGATCAGATGGTTGTCGGTGCCACCCGATACCATGTCAAAGCCTTCTTTGGCAAGGGCATCGGCAAATGCAACGGCATTTTTCACGATTTGTGCGGCATAATTCTTGAACTCAGGCTTTAATGCCTCACCGAAGCAGACTGCTTTGGCGGCGATGGTGTGCATGAGCGGTCCGCCCTGTGTGCCGGGGAAGATCGCCTTGTCGATGGCCTTGGCATATTCCTCTTTGTTGGTGAGGATCAGACCGCCGCGAGGGCCGCGAAGGGTTTTATGGGTAGTGGTGGTGGTGATATCGGCGTGCGGGACGGGAGAGGGGTGCTGTCCGCCTGCCACCAGACCTGCGATATGCGCCATGTCTACCATGAACAGCGCGCCGACCTTGTGAGCGATGTCGGCGAAACGCGCAAAGTCGATGACGCGGGGATAGGCGGATGCGCCGGCAACAATGAGCTTGGGCTTGCACTCCATGGCGATGGCTTCCACCTTGTCGTAGTCGATCATGCCGGTGTCATCCTCTACGCCGTAGGGGACAAAGTTGTAAAGCATACCGGATACATTGACGGGGGAGCCGTGGGTGAGGTGGCCGCCGTGGGCGAGATTCATGCCCATGACCGTGTCTCCGGGTTTCAGGAAGGCGGTGTACACCGCGGTGTTGGCTTGTGCACCTGAGTGGGGCTGTACATTGGCATATGCCGCGCCGAACAGCTCTTTGGCACGGTCGCGGGCGATATTTTCTACAATGTCTACGGCAAAGCAACCTCCGTAGTAACGCTTGCCGGGGTATCCCTCGGCATATTTATTAGTCAGCACGCTGGCGTTTGCCGCCATCACAGCTGGGGAAACAAAGTTTTCGGAGGCGATCAGTTCGATTCCGTCTTGCTGACGGGTAAGCTCTTGAGAGATCGCGTCGGCGAGTGCGGGATCGTACTGCGCCAAAAAATTCAGATTTTCGTAGATCATGGAAAACTCCTCCTTCATTGGAATAAATATGTTGACATTATACAACACTATGTGCGATTTGTAAATACATTTTGATAAATATTTGAAAATTGACAAGTCAATTAATGGCCTTCGTGAATCCGATTCTTGACAATCACGGTGGAGTGTGATAAAATGACAGTACAAACAACGAAAGGGTTGATCAGATGCGCAAATTGGTTGAGAAGTATCAATCACTGAGCCGCGGCGGCAGAATTGCCTTGGCTATTGTCTTGATTCTTGCTGTACTGGTATTGAGTACGTTGGTGCCTTACATAGCAGGGCATATTCAATCGGTGCGGCTGGCAAATGAACTGGAAGATCGTTTGCAGAACGGTAATCTGAACCGATGCGGATTTATTCTGCGAAATGATGGGGAAGTTCAAACTGTTCCCGAACTGACCGACGATCAATGGGAAGCCTGTTTTTCGGATATAGAAGTCAAACCGCTTCCGCATTCTTACGATTGGCATCAAGAAAGAAAGCCTTTTATTTTAAGCATGGATTTGCACTCGCCGGAAGAAATTGGTTCGAACGACAAAGGCTATTATCATGAGATAATCGATTGCAGATTTTTGGAGGGGCGATCCGAATTTTTGATTTACTATAAACTTGAAATCTTTCTCTGCACCTCCGGTCAGGTAGATGAAGTAGTCTCCAAGATCACTTGGGTCGAATAATGCAAATGAAAAGAGCTCCGTGGGGAGTTCTTTTCATTTATTTCTTGATTTTTTATAGAAATTATGTTACAATGAACACAAATCTATTCAATCGGAGAATCTCTATGAAAAAAGCCATTTTATTTGATCTGGATGGTACCCTTTGGGACTCGGGCGAGACCGTGCTTCCTGCGTGGAACCGTGTACTTGCAGAAAACAATGCCCGTCCCCCTCTCACTATGGACGAGCTGAACAGTTTTATGGGACTGGGTCCCCAGGATCTTGCTGACCGTATGTTGCCCACTCTCCCCACCCCCGAGGAGCGTCTTGCCCTCTTTACCAAGTGCTTTGATGCTGAGGTTGTGGCGATCCGCCAAAACGGCGCAATGCTCTATGAGGGACTGCTGGAAATGCTGACTGCCCTCAAAGAAAAGGGACTTTTTCTTGCGGTGGTAAGTAACTGCAAGGATGGCTATATTCAGGCGTTTCTCGATTACTATCAGCTCCATGAGATCTTCCCTGATTTTGAATCGGCAGGCGCAACAGGTTTGACCAAAGGGGAGAACATCGCTTTGGTGCTGAAGCGCAACGGATTTACCCCTGCTGACGCCCTATATGTGGGCGATACACTCTGGGACATGGAGGCATCCACCAAGGCAGGCGTTGACTTTTTGCACGCCGCGTACGGATTTGGCTCTGTGCCCGCGGGTACTCCTGCGGTGACTTCACCCAAAGAGATTCCCGCGTGGGTTTGCAGTAACGAGAAATAATCATGATGAAAGATAAAATTATCCAGTTTCTGCTGGAAAATGCAGGAGTTTCTATCCGCTATCTAGTGCATCGGGATCTGCTGGGCGTATCCAAGGATGAGCCGTTTATGCAAGCAATGCAAGCAGAAATACTGCAACAACCCAATGTACAAAAGCATTTTTCGGCACAGCATCCAGATGGGTGGTTCGGGCATGAGCTTCATGGTATCGACGGCATGGATTGCCACATCGGTGGGTTGTTGAATGCCGGTGTGGAGCCCGACAATCCACAGATTCAAAAGGCTATCACTGCACTTACCACGCATGAAATTGCATCACAGCATAAGAATTGGTTTCGTGGTGGCGATGCGCTGGATGCAGAAGAGCGCGGCGGTAACCAAGCAATTATCACCAACATTCTGTCATGGGTGGACTATCCAGAGGATTCGCCTCTGCTGGCTCCGCAAATTGCGTTATCATTTGAGCATCTTTGTGCTGTATTGAACTATCAATCGGTGGATGATTTTTCTGTGCGAGGGAAAAACGAGCGATATTATAAGCCCATGACGAGATTTCCCGGCTCCAATCACATTGGTTTGTTATCTGCTACACAAAGCTGGCGCAGTAAAGAGCACTTGCAGACGGCTAAAGCCGCTATCAAGCACGGATATGAGCTTATGCGGGATTTCAACGAGTTTATCACCTTCAAGAAACCTGCTGAATATGGTGAGGGGTTCGTAGGTCCCTTCAACTACAACTGGCAGGCACTAAAACCGGTCAGTGCAGAACAGTTTGATGCTATTTTGAACAGTTCTTACAGTTTTCAGTTTGCTTTTTGGTTGGGGGCAGTTAGTGGCGTACCTGATTGGGTTCGTCAAAGCACCAAAACTTATGAGCTACTTGCCCATCTGCTGGATAAAGATATTCTTATGGACAAGATTCCTGAAAAATCATTGAAAGCTTTTCGACAGGTTATGGGCAAGGAGCCAAATTGGAGAAAGAAGAATGCCGCAAAGTGTGACGTGACTTACGCCGTGCTGAGAGCCTGTTGGGACGTATGTCAATAGGGCGGTTTGAAAACGAATTCCGTTGGTTTGCGTACAGCCTTGGAAACGGGAGGCGCAAGTCCCTCCCCTACCATGACCGGTATGAAGAAATAGAATAGGAGAAAGATTATGGCTTACGAGATCATCAAGCTTTGGGAAAATACGCCTGATTTTCACCCCGAATACAATCAGCCGCACCCTAATTTGGAGGTGCATTCCGTGGAAAATCCCCGTGGATGTATGGTGGTCATTCCCGGCGGCGGCTATGAATGGGTGTCCTTCGAGCATGAGGGACGAAAACTGGCAAAGCATTTTACGGCCAAGGGATATTATGTGTATATCCTCACCTACCGTTGCAAGCCCTATCATCATCCTTGCCAGCAGATGGACGTCAACCGCGCGGTGCGCTGGGCCCGTTATCGGGCGAAGGAATGCGGTTACGATGCAAACAAGATCGGTGTCATCGGCTTTTCTGCCGGCGGCCATCTTGCCATGACCGCTTGCACCAAGTTTGATGAAGGAATCGTGGGCGATGAAATTGACGCCGTATCCTGCCGTCCCGATTTGGGTGTTCTTTGCTACGGCGTACTGACGCTGGGCACTCCCCATACCGAGTGGGGAACTACGCGTCATCTGCTGGGTGAGGAGTTCGATCCCGCTCTTGCCCATTCGCTGTCTGCGGAGGGTGCGGTCAGACCCGATATGCCCCCTTGCTTTATCTGGCATACCGCAGAGGACAGCTTAGTGCCTGTGCAGAATTCGCTGGATTTTGCCAAGGCAATCCTTTCGGTGGGCGTGCCTTATGAGCTCCACGTGTTCCCCTTCGGCAGACACGGACTCAGCCTTGCGGAGGGCGATCCTCATGTTGCCCGTTGGGCGGAGCTGTTGGAAGAGTTCATGTGCATCATGTGGAAGATTTGAAAGACAACTACGATACACCGAGAGGGTATGTGTTATCTATAAAAAATTGCGCCAAATTGCTTGCAATTTGGCTTTAAAGAAGTTCTTTGGAGGTGTGGAACCTTTCTTT
>JAZRIH010000187.1:0-1826 GCA_045645175.1 Eubacteriales bacterium
CCCAAACCCCTCTTGGAACCTTTTTGAAAAAGGGTCCCAACACCTCCCAAAACTTTATATAAGCACCGCAAATGCTTGCGGTGCAGAGAAATGTTAAGTAAGTAGCCGACGAGTATTCGTCGGCTAAACAGAAGTTTTTGAAGGGTCTTAGGGAAACTTTTTTCAAAAAGGATCCCTAAAAAAGAAAGGAAAAAACAATCATGCAATTTTCAGATAAACTGCTCACCCTTGCCGCAGAGGCAGAGCGTGAGCTTGCACCCATGTATGCAGAGGTAGATCGCATCGCCTTTGCCAATACCGCACGTGTGATGGACGCATTTGCGGAATTTCGTGTGTCTGAGGCTTGTTTTGCCGCAAGCACCGGCTACGGCTATGACGATCTGGGCAGAGAAACTCTGGACAAGATCTATGCCCGTGTGTTCGGCGCAGAATCTGCGTTTGTCCGTCACAATATTGTCAACGGCACCCAGGCGCTGACCATCGGTCTGTTCGGTCTGCTCAGACCCGGCGACATTATGCTGTCGGTGACCGGCAAACCCTACGACACCTTGGAAGAGGTAATCGGAATCGTGGGCGAGCCCGGCAATGGCTCTCTCCGTGATTTTGGAGTAGAGTATCAGCAGATCGATCTGCTGGAAGACGGCGCAGTAGACTTCGATTCCATCGGCAAAGCTCTTTCGCCCAAGGTAAAGGTGGCATTCATTCAGCGCTCCAAGGGCTACATGGATCGCCGTACTCTTTCGGTAGACGAGATTGGTGAGATCGTTTCCTATGTCAAAGCACGCTCTCCCGAAACCTATGTGGTGGTAGATAACTGCTACGGCGAATTCGTTGAGGATAAAGAGCCTGCCGCAGTAGGTGCGGATCTCATTATCGGTTCGCTCATCAAGAATCCCGGCGGCGGCATGGCAGAAAGCGGCGGCTATATCGCAGGCACCGCCCGTGCAGTGGAGCTGGCATCCTACCGTCTTACCTCCGTTGGATGCGGTACCGAGGTAGGCGCGACGCTTAACCAAAACCGCAATCTGTTCAAGGGCTTCTTCTATGCGCCCCACACCACCGCTCAGGCTGTGAAAACTGCTCTCTTCTCGGCATATATCTTCGAAAAACTGGGCTACGGTGTAGAACCTTCCTATAAGGATGTGCGTCACGATATTATTCAGGCTGTTCGTCTGGGCAGTGAAGCAAAGATGTGCGCCTTCTGTCTGGGCATTCAGCAGGGAAGCCCTGTGGATGCTTACGTAACTCCCCTGCCTTGGGCAATGCCCGGCTATACCGATCAGGTCATCATGGCGGCGGGAACCTTCGTTTCGGGCGCATCCATTGAGTTGTCCGCCGACGGTCCCATCCGTCCTCCTTACATGATCTACTTCCAGGGCGGTCTCACCTACGAAAGCGGTAAGATCGGTATCCTGTCTGCGGCAAAGGCGCTGTTGGATGCGGTAGAAAACGGCAAGGCTTAATCGTCAAAGAAATACTCGGTTATCCCGTTATAAATCCCCTGCGCAAACAGCTGGGGGGAATACGCCATCAGCTCGGCCTCTGATTGTGTGGTGATGAATCCCATTTCCACAAGGGTGGCGGGCATGGCAGTGCGGCGAAGTACATACAGACTGGGACGGGCGAAGACGCCTCGGTCGGGGATGCCCGTAGCATCGCTGATGCCTTCCACAATAGATTCTGCCAACGGCTCTGCGGAACTGCTCAGGCTGTATACATACGCCTCGGTTCCGCTTGCTGTAGGAATGGTGGAGGCGTTGGCGTGGAGGCTGATGAAATAATTGGCGCCCCAGGTGTTGGCATCTCTCACCCGCGCTGCCAGACTT
>JAZRIH010000188.1:0-6697 GCA_045645175.1 Eubacteriales bacterium
ATCCGACTTTGCCGTTGCCATCGTAGAGGAGGTTCGCCGCAAAGGATCCCTTTGCCCCGCCACCACCCACTACAGCGAAATGAAGATCTACGCTCTGGAAACCGACGGCGTCTGCAATGCGGCCTGTGAGTTTGACGTCACCACCCTTGCTCCCACCTACCGTCTGATTCTGGGCGCCCCTGGCAAATCCAATGCATTTGCTATCTCTACCCGTCTGGGTCTGGACAATGCCATCATCCGCCGGGCATCCCGCCTGATTGATGCAGACTCCAAGCGGTTTGAAAAGGTTATCGAAAAGCTGGAAGAAAGCCGCATCGAAACCGAGAAAAAACTCTCCGAGGCAGAAGAGCTTCGTGTATCCTACGAGCAACTTTTGAAAGAAACCGAAGAAAAGCTTCAAAAGAAGGTTGCCGAGGCAGAAAAAGAGCGTGACCGTGCCACTGAGCAGGCACGCCGCATCATCGAAGGTGCCCGTGCTACCAGTGACTACGTCATGGCAGAGCTGGAAAAAGCAAAGAAAGCCAAGGAAACCGCCGAATTTGCCAAAGCCATGGAAGAGGCGAGAAGCAACATCCGCCGTTCCATGAAGGAATCCTCCGAAACGGTCAATCCCGTCATTGAACGAAATGTTGAAAACTATGTACTCCCCCGTCCTCTGAAAAAGGGCGACGAGGTTGTGATCATCAGCCTGAATCAGAAGGGCGTAGTCACCGCCCTTGCCGACAAGCAAGGACTGTATGCCATCAAAGCAGGCATTATTCAGACCCGCGTTCCCGAATCCGATCTGATGCTTGCCGAGGATGCTCTTCCCTCGGGCAATAAGAAAGAGAAAAAACGTCCCTCTGCCTCCGGTAATGCCGGCAAGACCTCGGGACTCATCCGCGATTTTGCTTCCGAGTTGGACATCCGCGGCATGAACGGCGACGACGGTTGGTTCACGGTAGACCGCTATCTGGACACCGCTAAAATGGCAGGCGTACACAGCGTACGCATTATTCACGGAAAAGGAACCGGCGCCCTTCGTAAGGCGCTGTGGGTATGCTTCAAAAACGATCCCCGTATCGCTTCCTTCCGTTACGGAAACTATGGAGAAGGCGATCTGGGTGTCACTGTGGTGGAATTAAAATGACCCCTTTTCAAACTACGCGCAAAGACGAAGACCGACCTTTGTTCAGCGCAACCTTCTTTATCTGGATCTATCATTTTTACAACGATCGGATTGAGATCTATCGAAAATTCTTTTTGACCCGCAAGACGGTGATCTATATCGACAAGATCGAGATGCTGATGACCGAAAATGATCCCATCTTCTCCCATTTCGGGCGATGCAATCTTTTCCTTGCTTTTGCGGGAAATGTCTTCGCCCTATGGGGGCTTCCCAAAGCCACATTAGAGCGGTTTGCCGAGCAATACGCCCAAGCAGAAGATGCAGACAGTGCATCAGTGCGTATCTCTACCAAGAGCCTTTTGAAAAAATCGGTTCTGCAAACCAAATGGGTTTGGTATCTGCTCATCAACCTAATCATTTGGCCTATCCTGCTTACCGTCGGCAAGGACTACCTCCAAGCCGAAAGTACACCCACCATTCTGGAATTTACCATAAAGCATATGCCCATGGTCGGTGCCTTGGTGGTTGCGCTGGGTATTCCCACGGCATTTATCTGGATTTGGGTATTCACAGGCGGATTTTTGATGGAATTTTTGAAATATTACCGTTATACCGCCACCCGCAGAGGAGATCTGATCTATTTCGAATACGGATTTCTTATCCGCCGTCAGGTTTATCTGGACGCCACCCGTATTGCCATTGTAGAGTTCAAGCAGTCCCCCTTCATGCAGCTCTTCGACTACGGCAAGCTGTCCATTCGGGCGGTGGGACACAATCCGCTCTTCTTCAAATCCAAGCTGCTCATTCCCTTCATTCACCGCTCTAAGCTGATCGGCGTAATGTCCATTCTCTTCCCTACGGTAGAGCATACCGAACTGCCTCAGCCCAAACGTGTTCTGCGCTACAATTTCATCTCTTGGAAATGGTTGATTCCCCTTGTCTTTGTTCTCTTTGCAGACACCTTCAGCGGCGACTGGTGGGTCTTCTTAAGCCTGAGTGTCATCGGCGTTATCGTATCGGTAATTCTGGAATACCGTCATGCGGGATTCTGGACTCTTCCCGATTCCCCTCCCCATCCCATTGTGATCCTCTCCCACGGCGGTTTTCACAGCACCATTGCATGGATCGATGCCCGCCGCATTGAAATGATCTCTGTATACGGATCCAGACGAAAGCTGAAAAAGGGCTATCTGAATGTGCGCATTCGGGTATTTGACAAAAGCGGTACTTACGCCCTGATCCGCAACATCGATAAAACGGTGGTTGAGCCCCTGAAGG
Organism: Eubacteriales bacterium; assembly: GCA_045645175.1. Taxonomy (GTDB): domain Bacteria; phylum Bacillota; class Clostridia; order Oscillospirales; family CAG-272; genus CAKSQF01. The sequence continues at coordinate 2,387 of JAZRIH010000188.1, forward strand.
GACTTGACACGATTCTGTAACCCCATACAAAAAAGCTGTCACGTATGTGTGACAGCTTTTTATTTTTTCTTTAAAATCCGCTCAATTCCAAATGTCCGACGCAAACGGTAGAGATACAAGGTAACCAGTTTGGTGAGCGCGATATCGAAAATCACCGAGGTGAACAATGCCAGCAGGAAGAATGCCACCATGAGCCAAGGTGCTTCGATAGGCATAGCGAACAGAAAGTGGCTGAGCAAAACCAACGCAACCATAGCCACGAAGGTGAACACCAATTTGATCACCCATGAAATCACACTTGGAAGACGCTCGGCAATGGCTTTCACCAAGGGATAGCATCCGAAAAAGAGGGCGTATCCTACGGCGATGAATTTATTTGGGAGGATCATCAAGGACAAAAACGAGGTTGCCAGCCAGATCAGCATTGCTGTCCGCTTGCCCATTTCGATGACTGCGATCAGCACCGTAATGCCCGCCATTGCCGCCACCGTCAGGTCCATGACCTCAAAAAAACTGCCCAGATACAAGAGCACCACACCGAGTGCGGTAAACAGCGAAGAAAGAGCAAGGACACGCGTATTTCGCGTAGATTTTCTCACGAAAATTCTCCTCTCCCATTAACAGCAACGAATCAGATCGCCGCCCATGCACTCACAACAACAGTCGGCACACATCAGAGTCGAGCAACAGTCGCAAGCAGACATTCCGCCGCCCTGGGAAGTACGGTAAGGCTGACCGTAGCCCGTACTGCGGGAACGGATCAGATCCAGTGCTCTGCGATACTCGAGATTCTGCGGATCCAGATAGCAAGCGATTTCGTAGAAACGGATCGCCTCGTAAAATGCGCCTCGTTGAGCAAGGACACAGCCTTTGAGGAAATTCCACTCTGCATTTCTGCCGCTTTGGGGAATACTGTCCAGAGAAATGTCTGCCTCAGAATATCTGCCAGCATTCACCAGATTTCGCACACGCAGCAGCTCACCGGAATACACTCCATCTTGAGTGCTACCGTGACCGCCGGCGGAGCCTCCTGCATAATTGCCGGAATAACCGCCTGCCCGCATCTTCTGAATCTGGTCGTAGGCTTCATTAATTTCTTTCATCTTCTCCTGCACAAGATCGGCAAGAGGATTATCTACGTAATTGTCGGGATGGTATTTCCGTGCAAGCTCACGATAAGCCTTTTTGATCTCATCGTCGGTGGCGTCACGGGATACCCCCAATACCTTATAAGGATCGTTCATATTGTTCGTTTCCTTTCCATCTTCCTCGTATGGGAAGGGTGTTTGATGTAAGATTCAATAAAATCAGCCGCAATCACAGTCACAGCCATCGCAAGCCGCCTCACCGATGCAGTCACAGCAACCCTCGGCACAGCATTCTCCGCATCCCGAACAGTCTTTTTTCTTGAAGCTGTCGCACACCGATGCAGATGCCATCGCCATTCCTGCCATTTTGTTTTTTTCGGCGGTATCCTTTTTCAAAGCTCTTTCCATAGCTTTGAGGGAATTTTTATATTCTTTATTTTCAGGATCCAGTTCAATGGATTTTTTCAACGAGGTAACGCTGTTGTAGTAGCACGCCGTCTTTTCCTCGATCTGCGAGCGAAGAAAGTACCAGTCTGCACTCCGTTCCTCGGCAGGCGTCTTTTCCAGCATGGAAAGCGCTTCGGAATACTGCCCTGCTTCCAGCAGCTGTCGGGCTTCCAGCATTTCGTAGGTGTCTGCCATAGATGTCTCCTTATGATCGGTTAATCGATCTCGTCTTCTTTACGGGAACAGCACTTTCCCTTCTCTTTGTGCAGTACTCGCTCTGCCACCGCAGGCATTCCAAGATACAGGATATTCTGCAGGATATTTTTTAATCCCGGATCGGTAATGGGGAGCTTTTCCAATTCCTCTGCCGCCACAGCAAGCTCGCAGTTCAGGGCAATCTTCATGTTATCGGCAAAATCATCCCGAAGATAGTCTTCACCCATCACAAAGGGGTTATAATTCTTCTTTTTGGCATCCTTGGGTGCATCATCCGCCGCATCCAATAGATAGATCCATCTGCCGACCCGCCGTCCGACCTGATAGAGTCCCTTTTTCAGATCACCCTCGGTGCCGTCGGCAAAGACACTTCCCAAGAGGATACCGAAAATCTCAGCGCAGGCATAGGGGGAAGAATTTTCCGCCTTTTCCTCGTCAGCAATCAAAGCAAGGGCATCGGCAATCACCCGATCCAGCTTACCGTCCGAGAGATTTTTCTTTCTCAGATGTCCCGAAAAGGGGAGCAATAGTCCTGCACCCAATTTTCGAATGCCTTTGTGATCGGCATAATCGTCTTTGAGATTATAGTATACCAAAAGTGCCGCCGCAGATGCGGTGCGTTCCATAGATGGGGTAATGCGAAGGGCAGGTCGTTTTTTCAAGGGATGGGCAATACAGCGGATCTTTTCCACCGCAGCCTGCTCTTGTTCTACCGCCATACGCAAAACGGTCAAAAAGACGAAATCATAGGAGAGGGTAAAGGGCAAAATAGGGCTTTTCTTTTTCAGCGCACGGCAAAGACCGCAATACGCGGCTTTGTAATATTCATATTCCTTTACCTTGAGTTCCCCGGGCAGGGGCTTTACATATCCAAACATACACACCCTCCCGAGTCATTGTACAGAAATATTATAATAAAAGAAAAAAACAAGACAGTAACCGAAAAATGAACGTTTTGTAAATATTTATATACGATTGTTACGACAAAAAAATCCCGCCCTTTCGGGCGGGGATAGTTCCTACTCAGCGGCAGTTCTGAGAATTATTCTGGGAGCTGTTCTGAGAGTTATTGTTGGTGCTGTTCTTGGTGGAATTGCTCTGAGAGTTATTGGAGCTGTTGTTAGTGCTGTTCTTGGAGTTATTCTGGGAGCTGTTGGAGCTGTTATTGGTGCTGTTCTTGTTGCCGGAATAGTAGGTGTCGTTTGCGTTGTTCTGAGAATTGTTCTGAGAGTTGTTCATGTTCTTTGCGTTTTTGTTGTTCTGCATATTCTTGTTTCCTCCGTAATTTCCCTCGGTAAAGAGGTTCTGGCTGTTTTGGTTGTTCTGACTGTTCTGATTTTCAAAATTCTGACTCATTTTTTTCAAAAATCTCCTTTCAAAAGATTTACAAATTCATTATTGTCTGCTATAATAGTATTTATACAATAACTCATCCCTAAAAGGAGATTAAAATATGGAACTGAAAAAATACCCTCTGAAGCTCTCTCCCGTTTGCAAGGAAATCATTTGGGGCGGCACTAAGCTGAAAACCGAATTTGGAAAAGTTTGCGATCTGGAAAAGGTTGCGGAAAGCTGGGAGCTGACCGCACGTTATGACGGTATGAACACCATCGTCAACGGCGAATACGCAGGCATGACCATTGCTGAGTATCTGGGCGACAAGGCAGACAAGTTCCCTCTGCTCATCAAGCTCATCGACGCTTGCGATAAGCTGTCCATTCAGGTTCACCCTGACGACGAATACGCTCAGACCAACGAAGGCGAATTCGGCAAGACCGAAATGTGGTACATCGTAGACGCTGAACCCGGCGCACAGCTGGTTTACGGTCTGGAAAACTATAACAAGGACACCTTTGCTGCTGCCGCTAAGGAAGGTACTCTGGAACAGTATCTCCACTATGTGGACGTTCATCCCGGTGATGTATTCTTCATCCCCGCAGGCTGTGTACACGCCATCGGCGCAGGTATCCTCATCGCTGAAATTCAGCAGTCCTCCAATGTAACCTACCGCGTATACGACTACAACCGCCGCGGCAAGGACGGTCAGCTCCGTCCCCTCCATGTTGAGAAGGCACTGGACGTTATCATCGACTACACCGAGGATCAGATCAATGCAATCCGCTACTCCGACGGCTACTTTGAAGGCGCACTGGCAAACTGCAAGTATTTCCGTGTAGAGCGTTACGTAGGCGACATCACCCTGAACGTGAGCGAGGGCTTCATGCACGTGCTCTGCCTCTCCGGCGAAGGCACCATCGGCGGCGAGCCTATCGCCAAGGGCGACAGCTACTTCCTCCCCGCAGGTATGGGCGCAGTCGAAGTCAAGGGCAACGCAGAAATTATTACTTCTGTTGCTAAGTAATTCAAGGGGCTCCACCCCTTGACCCCGCCAACTTTCTTGAAAGAAAGTTGGACAAAGAACTTCCTACAAGCGTGGCAAATACTTGCCAGGAAGGATAATATAATACTTTTCCAAAAAGTTTTTGAAGGAGAGTTTGAGAGGAAACTTTTTTCAAAAAGTTTCCTCTCAAGAAAAAAATATGGCTGACAATAAGAAAAT
>JAZRIH010000189.1:0-14443 GCA_045645175.1 Eubacteriales bacterium
TGGATAGCGGCGCTACTGATCAGCCCCAGTACGCTTCCTACAACAACACTTTGCACTGGAATTTCTCCAAGGCATCTGTGGCGGATGGCTACTGGAACTGGAATGCATCTATTGAAGATGCAGGTGCAAGCACTGCAATGCCCGGCTGGCCCGGCAATGGCGGCAACTGGAATAGTTACACCACTAGAATTGACGGCATTGAGTATAACGTATATGTTGCAACCTACGAAAGTGTTCTGAATCCCGGCGATACCACTGCAGAAAACGCTATCTACAAGGTGTTCATGGATACCAAGGTAACCAGCGAAATGCTCGCTGAGATGAACGAGGCACTGGGTGGCAACTGGTCTGTCAAGGTCATTGCAGAGGGGGTACAAGCTGCCTCCTTCAACGATGCTTACACTGCTTTGAACTCCTCCTTCGGCGTTCCCGGCACGTATGATATCGAATGGCCCAAGTACGGTCAGTAATTGCCGATTGGAAAGTTATATCCTGACTCTAAAAGGAGAATTACTGTTATGAAAAAGAAACTTTTGGCAGTTGCATTTGCTGCGATTCTCGTAGTGATTGCGGTTGCCGGCACTTCTCTTGCATATCTGCAAGACACCGATGCAGAAGATAACGTTTTCACTGTTGGTAATGTTGAGATCGACCTGTACGAGAACTTCGATGAATCTCTGGCACACCTTGTTCCTGCAGTTGGCTCTGCACAGGACGGCACTCTGAAGAACGGTATCACCAAGGAAGTTTTCGTAACCAATACCGGTTCTGTGGCTGCTTACGTTCGTGTGCATATCGCTATTCCCGCCGTTTTGGACAACGGCAATCCCGACTTTGATGCCAGTCGTAATGTTCTCCACTTCGATTATGATCCCAACAGCGTTGGCGCAGGTAAATGGGACTGGTCTAAGACTGCCGGTAGCGTTTACGAAGGTGATCGGAACTTGTATACCACTACCATTGACAATGTCGCTTATAATGTTTACGTTGTAACATACGAAAAGGCGCTTGCTTCCGATGAAGAAACTGTTTCCGCTATGCACCAGGTTTACATGGAGTCTACCACAACCAACGAAGACATCACCAAAATCAAGGAAACTCTCGGCGATAACTGGCACATCTATGTTGCAGCGGAAGGCGTACAGGCGGCAGGATTCCCCGATGCCTACACTGCGCTGAATGCAGCATTCGGCAATCCCGGTGAATACACCGTTGATTGGAATGCAGTAGCAGGCGTTGATACCGTTTCCGGTAACTAATCCATTCGCTATTCACTTGAACCATATTTTTGAAAGGTACATATGACCATGAAAAAGAAGATTCTTGCCATTGCACTGATCACTGTTCTCGCTCTCGTTGCAGTAGCAGGCGCATCTCTGGCTTACTTCACCGATGAAGAATCTGCTGAAAACGTATTCGTTATGAAGGGCGTTGACATCGTTCTGAACGAAAACTTCGAGCAGGATTCTGAACTGGTTCCCAACCTGAAGATCAATAAGGATGTTTGGGTTTCTAACGAGCCTCATTCCACAAACGCTTACGTTCGTGTACACATTGCTATCCCTTCCGTTCTGGATGACGGCAATCCTGCCCTCGCTGCTTCCAACAACTTCCTGCATTTCGATTTCGACAAGGAGTCTGTTGCGGACGGTATGTGGAGCTGGAACAAGACTGCTGACGGCGCTAACTATCCCGGCACCGGCAGCGACGAGTGGAACTTCTACACCACCGAAGTGGACGGCATCCTGTATAACGTTTACGTTGTAACTTACGAGTCCATCCTAACTCCCGGCGCTTCCACCCTGCAGTACGCGATCTCTCAGGTTTATGTGGACAAGACCGTTGACGCTAATTGGGACGGCGAGAAGTTCGTCTATGTTGACACTCTGGGCAACGAGATAATCCCCGATCAGTTCGCTGATGCTGACGGCAACATCTTGATCAAGGTGATCGCTGAGGCTGCACAGGCTGAGACCTTTGCAAATGCTCACGAGGCTCTGGACACTGCATTCGGTGTTCCCGGCTTCTACGATCCCTTCAATGCAAACCAGCAGTAATCGATACTGTAATACTCTGCTCCCGAAAGGGAGCAGGGTATATACGACTTTTTGAGGCAATCGCTTCAAAGCGTCATATATGCCTTGCTCTGAGCAGCGCCAATCCTCTTAACAGAACGATAAGAAAGTGAAAGGAATAATTCTATGAAGAAAAAGATACTTGCCGGCGCACTTATCATAATCTGCTTGTCTATGATCGCCTATGGTACTACGGCATATTTCACTTATGAAGATACAGCTACCAATGTAATCACTTTTGGAAACATTATGATCGAACTCCAGGAATGGGCGATCTCTTCGGAAACCGGTGAAAAGGTTCCTTTTGAAAATTCTGTACTGGATGTTCTCCCGGGCAGGGAAGTCTCCAAAATCGTGCAGGTCGCCAACGTGGGCGCAGAGCCTGCATGGATTCGAATTTCGGTAGATAAGTCCATTGTCCTTGCGGAAGGTGTGGCCGGAGAAGTAGATCTGTCTCTGGTGGATTACGATCTCAACACCGAGTACTGGACAGAGCAGGATGGCTACTTCTATTATAACTCCGCGCTGGAAGCTGGCGAGACTACTCAGCCTCTGTTTACCAAAGTCATTTTCGCAAAAAATATGAGCAATCAATACCAGTATAGCAAAGCGATTCTGAAGATCGATGCACAGGCAACGCAGGTGGCGAATAACGGTGCAACCGTGTTCGAAGCCGCAGGCTGGCCTGCTAAGAACGCCGCATAAGGAGGAGACACAATATGAAAAATATGACTAAACGTAAATTTATATCCTTCTTCCTGGCGATGACCATGTTGTTCCTGGCGCTCCCGCTCTCGCCGATTACATCTTTGGCTACCGCCGAGGAGGAAGATGAGAATTCCGCAACGGTTGATTCCAACAAGTTGGCGAATAATGTCGGTAAACAGGCAATTTTTGACTGGTGGGCAAGCTTTGATATCGCTTCAGATGACGACTCTGCGCCCGGAGAAGTCCTTACGGTGGATTACGATGAACTTGACATAGCCGAGCGTGTCTTCAAAATTTCAGATTATTATTACGACGAGACAGATGGTTCTCACTGGTACAAGCTTGACGCTAACGACCAACAAGAAATGCCTGAGCTTTTGAAGAGCAATCCTTGGGTTCTTTATGCCTTGGATGATGATATTTATTATGGTTTCGCTCCCTATCTTTGTATTTACGAAGCAACGGAAGTGATTCGTTTCGTTACCTCTTGGGATGAAATTACCATCAATCATTATGTGGTTGCAGGTTCCGAGGCTCTTCGTGATGCAACGATAGAAATTACGCCTTTGAATTCCGGATATCCTATTTCGGATCTTGCTTACGTTGAAACAACCTATGGAACGGTATTCAGCAAGGCGTATGCTATTACCATTACCAAAAATGATGACGAAGCTTGGTCTGATACAGACGGCTTAGTTTCCATTCGATATGAAGCGGCACAGCTCAGTACAGATACCTATAACGAAGATGTAAGCTACGGCGGCGGATTCCTTTATGTCAATGGCGTGATGTATTCAGCCGCAGCTACGGACAGATGGGGATATGTACAAAGCGATCTCGTATATACGAACAGCTCCGATTCTGTTCTCGTGTTTGAGCATATGCTCGCCAGTTTTGAATACGTTGGGGAAAGCGCATACTTTACGAACGACAGTGTAACCCTATACGATAACAAATTTGATACTAATGGTTATCTTGCTGCAGAGCTTCCCGAGACTTTCGAAGCAGCCTATTTCTTCACATATAACGATGAGGACTACTATTGGCTGAAAAACGAAGAATTGATTGGCTCTCCCTATTTTATCACCCGAGCAGATGGGGTTGATTTTGGTAAACCTCCCAAAGAGTTTGGCGATGGACGCGTTTCGGTTGCAGATAAGAGCGGAAATGCAGTGGAAGGCGCCATCACTCTTCCGATGTATCAAAAACCCGAGTTTACCGCGGTATCGTCCTTTGAAAAGTTTGCCGATGACGTGGATTATCGGTGGCAGATTGAATATGAGACCGATAAGTGGGTCGACATTTACGGCGAGAATTCAAAGACCATTCAACTCGCTTACGGCATGGTTGCAACCCTGCTGAACGATGATGGACAGGTCGATATTCGCTGTATCGCCAAAACAGGCACCAAAGTTGCCTACAGCCAACCTATTACCGTAACCGTTGAGGCATATCAACCTGAAGAACCCGACGTTGTGGTATCCGAAAGCTTCACCACTTCCACCGGTGAAACGGTTACCGTTACCGTTGCAGGCTCTCTTCCCGAGGATGCATCGGTTGAATTGGCAGAGACTGATACCACCGGAGTCGACGTGAAAAGCGGCGAAACTGTGGTAGCGGCGCTGGACATCTCCGTCAAGAATGCGGACGGCACCGAATGGCAGCCCGCATCCGGTGAGACGGTTACCGTGACCTTGAAAGCATCCAAGATCGGCCTAAAAAATGATGATTGGTTTGTGGTATATCACTTCCACAACGGAGAGGTGCGTGAGCTTGGCTCCTACCGAGTAGTGAATGATACCGTTTCCTTCGATGTGGATGGCTTTTCTAAGTTCGTCTTTGTTTTGGCAGAAATGAGCATTGATTCCGACGGTCTGCAGGACGATATTCATAAGATTGCAACCATTAATGAAATATATAACGACCTTTGGCTGGTGCGTGATCCCACTACTTTGACCTCCTACAACGGAAATTGGTACGTTCGTGCGGTTGAAGGCACAGACTATGCAGAAGGTATTGAGTTTATTATCACCAATGCATACGTGTCCGCTGTATCGCCTTACGGTATTTTCTATAAGGTCGAAGCGGTAAACAGTGACGCTCAGCTTAGCACAACCCTGACTGAGAATCCTTGGATTTTTCAGTGTTACCAAGACGAAGATCCCGGGTATGCATCCCTGATTTTGCACGAAGCTTCCGTGGAACCGGAAGTGCCTGTAGAACCCGAGGTGGGCGTAACTGTGAACGGTGAGACGGTCACTGAGATCACCGTTTCCATGTCGCAGAAGGTGACCCTGACCGCTACCCCCAACGTAGAAGGCAATACCTCTTACAAGTGGCAGCTCTTGATTCCTTCGGCGAATATGTGGGTAAACATTTCCGGTGAAACCAATGCAGAGTGTATTGTGAACTATGGTATGGTGGCGAACCGCTTGGATGCAGACTGTAAAGCCCATATTCGTTGCGTAACCACTGTAGATGGAACCGAAATCATCAGTGAGTCCATCGCCGTGAATATCGCCGATGCCGCATCCGCATATTCCCGAGCGAGCCGTGCTTCGGCAGGGAATACGACGACCTATAATCTGATCGTTAAGTTCTATCAAAAGGATACTTTTGAGGAAATTTTTCAGCAGTATCTTGCAGAATTCACTCCCGGAGAAACCCGTACGCTTGCTATCGAAATTCCCAAAAAGGCCGGCTATACTGCATATTGGTATGATGGAACCACCGCCATTGAAATCACCGATGATACGTATACAGCAACCTTTACTTTGAATGGCAATGAATCGTACGCAGTACGCTATTTCCCTAATAGTGTTCCTTATTATGTAACCCATCATATTCAGAATATGGTCAGTGAAGGGTATACTCAGTATGGTGAGACGGAAACCCAATACGGTCTTACCGATTCGGTTGTACCGGATATTCATAAGACCATAGAAGGTTTCTATTATATCCCCTATGTTCATGCGACGATCGCCCCTGATGGATCCACTAAGATTGATATCTACTATGACCGTATGTATCACCTAATGACTTTTGAATTAGGTGACGGTGGTTATGGTGTGGAACCCGTTTATGGACGATATGGCGTGGAGTATACAGTCAACGAGCCTAAGCGGTTGGGTTATTCCTTTACAGGATGGACAGATTGGGATGGAAACGTGGTTCCCAAAACATTCAACGGGCAGTATACCTTTACGATTCCTGCGAAAGATGTTGTTGTAACGGCAAACTGGTCAGCCTCCGATACTACCTATACGGTGATGTTTTGGCATTCGGATTTGGATGACGGTGATCCTTCTACCCCCAAGACCTATAGTTATTGGGGCAGAACGACCATTGATGCAAAGGCCGGTAGCATAATCTACCCTGAATCCATTGGTATCAATTATTCTGCTGAGAATAACGGCGGCGCATACTTTGATAATTCCGAAGCTCCTTATTTCAGCTATGATGCTGACAAAACGATTGCCAATAATCCTACGCAAATTGTAGTAAATGGTGATGGATCTACCACTGTCAACGTGTATTATAATCGTAAAATCTTTGAGATTCGATATAATTTTGCACGACGTCAAGGAAGCGACTCTTATGAATTGGCGGGTCTGACGAACAATGGCGTTATCACAAACTGGACTAGCTTGTTCGGTGTAGATTCGTTGCCCACCATAAAAGGAGGCTCCGGATTTATCGTTAAGAGCGAAAACATCACGGTTAACAGAAAGACATATACGTATTACTACATTGCTGTAAGAGCAGAGTATGGTGCGTATATTGAAGATCGTTGGCCGGCAGCTGTCGTCAATTCAAGCGGCTCCTATAGTTTTGGTAGCTGGGCTGCAGAAAATGGGACTGGTTATCGAAACAATGACCCCGATCATGCGAATATCGTAGGTCCCTATCCGTATATGTCGAAGCAAATGATGAAGGCGGGAAATGAAGACGTACCGCTTGTTGACTCTGATACCGGAGAAACCTATTACGTAGCGCAGCGCATGGGCGCTTGGTGGGGACGATCATCTGATAAGATTTCTGCCCATAGTTATCATATTTATTATGAAGTTTTGGACGGTGAAGGTGACCGTGAGTACCACGGCAAGCAGTACAAGTTGGTTAAAACACTTGACTTGGTCGCTGCTCATAACGGCAGTACTCGTGTAGATCCATTCAATTACAACGGTTACAAATGCATCAATGATACTCGTGGCGAGAACAACGTCAATTTGAATAAAAACACTGACTATCAGAAGAACTCCAATAATTATCAAAACACTTCTTCAAATAAAAATGCCGGAAGATATAACTGTCCCGACAGTGATCAGTGCGACTACTGTAACTGCTTCTATTACGATCGCAAAGACTATCAGCTTTCCTTCTACAACCATAACCAGGCAACCAACGATGCGGGTAAGACCTTCGCACCGGTAATGATGAAATTTGAAGACGATCTGGCGTCCGGATTACCTGCGAATGTCATCGCTCCTGATTTCGAGCCCCCATATCCCGACGGTTTGGATGTTGACGGTTATTATTTTGACGGTTGGTATACAACAGATAAGTTTGTTGAAGGAACCCGAGTGGATTGGACTAAGGATACAATGCCTGCCGGCGCTGTTACCCTTTATGCAAAATGGGCTCCCATCATTCATAAGGTTGAGGTTTATCTGGATGATGACCTGACTACCCAACTGGGGGCAACTCAGTCTGTTCCCCATGACAGTTATGCTTCTAAGGTAGATGCTCCCGTGCATCCCGACGGTCTTGAATTCGTCACTTGGATGTATAAGACCAAGGATGAAAACGGAAATACGGTAGAAAAGGCATTCAATTTCTCAATGCAAATTGAAGAGGATATGAAAATCTATGCCGTATGGAGATCCGATACCATCATCAACTATCAGATCAATTACATCGGCATCGATACCAGCGGCAGGGAATTCGTAATTGCCGCACCTACCAAGGGAAAGCAACTTTGGGGTAAGACCGAGACGTTTGAGCCCAAGGGTACGGATTACTATTATCCGGAATATCAGGATGACGGTTATTTTGCCAAAGCTGCATCCCACTCTATCGTGATGGGCAAGAACTGCAACGAAGGCAATGCGGACTGTACTTGGGATCCGGATACTAAGATCCATACCTTCACCTTCTATTACGAGCTTGGCCCTGTTGTTCCCTATGAAGTGCATTACTACTTCGAAGGTACGACCAATCCTGTATTTGTGGATGCCAACGGAAATGAGATTTTCGATAGAATTGAAGATAACCGTAAGTCTGTTGTAGTCGCAACTGCTAAAATGGCTGTAGGCTACGAGGTAGATGCTCCTCAGAAGTCCCTTGTCGTTGTGAAGGATGCAGAGAACAAGATCATTTTCTACTATTCTAAGGACGAGAAAGTATCGTATTACACGGTTACCCACTATTTGATCTGTAAAGACGGAAGCATTAAAGTCTACCAATCCATTCCTTATAATGCTCAGGTGGGCGACCAGGTTGAAAATACTTCTGCCAACGTAGTCTGGCTCGATATTCCCGGATTTACTCGTGATATCGACAATCCCAATAATCTGCGTGAAGGAACAGTTGCCGAATCTCCCATCCTGGAGCTGAAGATGTATTACATTGAAAACGAAGTAACCATCAGATATGAGGTCGCAGGCAATGTAGGCGGTACGATATCGGTTTCCGCTGAACAATTGGGTGCGCAGTATGGTGTACCTGCTGGCTCGATTGCAACTGCTGCAGATGGTTACAAGTTCGTAGGTTGGTATTCTCACTGGGATTGCTTGGATAGTCAGTGGCTGTCCGATGATCCCCATTATAAGCCTACGAAAGCAGAAACTGCGCTTTGGGTCGATGGCACTACGTACTACGCTAAGTTCGAGGTGTCTACCACTACGCTGACCATCGTGAAGGATGGCGTTGTCGGCTTTGGCGCCATCGATTTCAATCAGACCTTCCTCTTCAACATCAAAGGCAACGGTGTCAATCTGGACGTTACCGTGAATAGCAAGAATGGCTGGTCTACCACCATCGACGGCCTCACCGTAGGTGCAACCTACACGGTCACCGAAAAGACAGATTGGTCTTGGAGATATCAGTGTGAGGGTTGGACTCACGGTACTGCCAGTGGAAAGGGTAATGTCGCGACCATCACGCTCGGTCTGGACGGCACTATCACCTTCACCAACTCCCGCAGTCAGGACAAGTGGCTGGACGGCGACAGCTGGTGCGATAACCTCTTTAACATCATCAGTGGCAGATCTAACTGAGAAAGGAGACAAGTAAATGTTCAAAAATATCTCTAAAATGCGATTGACGATCTTGCTTGTCTCGCTTCTCTCGGTGGTTGCTATCTCCGTGGGCATCACTCTTGCATACATTTTCACGGATACTGCTCCTGTAGAGAACGAGTTCCAGCCTTCCAAAGTCGCCTGTGCGGTTGTGGAAAACGGCTTCGATACCGAGAATACGGACAGTACTGTGAATATAGGTAGCACCAAAACCGATGTTCAAATCAAAAACACTGGCGACACGGACGCTTATATCCGTGTTGCCGTGGTGGTCACCTGGAAGAAAGCAGACGGTACCGTATGGGCACAGGCGCCTGTTGAAAATACCGATTATTCCATGACCGTGGATCTTGCCAATGGTTGGTTTGAAAAAGACGGATACTACTACTACAACAGTAAGATTTCCCCCGGTAAGTTGACAAGTGTTCTCATCAATCAGGCTGAAGTGCTGAAGGCCGCGCCGAAAGAAGATTATCAGCTCTCCATTGAGATTGTAGCTTCTGCCATTCAGGCAAAGCCTACTACTGTGGTAGCGGAGCAATGGGGCGTGACGGTCGTAACCGACGAAACGATCCGCAAATAAGGAGGAACTAACATGAAGAGAGTTTCTACTAAATTGTTTGTCCTTCTTAGCGGTCTGCTGCTCATTTTTAGTACGGCAATTCCTGCGTTTGCAGCAGGGATCGTCACGTACGAAGGTGTCTCCAGGGAGTTTATCTTCGCACCCGGCAGCGATCAGTCTCCTACCGACCTATTCGACGGTCTGAAGGGAGTTATGCCCGGCGATAGCCTCACTCAAAAGATCACAGTGAAAAACGATGCTTCCAAAGAGGTCAAAGTCAATATCTATATGCGCTCGATGGGTGCTCACGAGGATTCCGCTGAGCTGCTCTCTAAGCTGCATATGACCGTGGCAAAGACGGACAACAATACCATGGCGTATATGTTCGACGCTGCTGCCGATCAGACCAACGGTCTTACCGATTGGGTTTTGCTTGGCACCCTCTATTCGGGTGGAGAGGTCGAACTGGAAGTGACACTGGATATCCCAATCGAGCTGGGCGATGAATTTCAGGATGCGGTAGGTTACATTGATTGGCAGTTTCGTGTGGAAGAGCTTCCCGTGGAGCCTGACGATCCCAAGCCGCCTCCCACAGGCGATACCGGTTATCTGTACGTGTATGCGATTTTGATAAGCATCTGTGTAATCGCGGTCGTTGTTTGGATTCGCAAGCGCAGAAAGTCCGTAGACTAATACTAAATTTCAAAAATCCCACTCACAGGCTTGTGAGTGGGATTTATCTTTGATATTGGTATTAGAATAATTTATTGTATTCTTCAATACATTGCGAGACTGTGATTTGAGTATTCGAGCACGTATTATTTCCGTATTTATGATCTCGCTCGTGTTTGTCTCTTGTTTGGCGTGCTTCTAATAAGGTTCGGCAAGTGACGGTTGATCTTTGAATGCCGTTGCTGTTGTAGCCAGAATATAGGGTTACTAAATAATGCCCAGTTTTGTTGTCTCTCGTGATATTTCGTTCTACGCGTTCACGTTGTGTTTTTTTGTTGCTTGGTCGATCTTGCTCGTGGTATTAGATTCCTTTCTGTTCATGTTGATTTTGGGAGAGGAATACAACAGGGTAGTGCATTCAGTCATGCTTGGAGCGTGGGCAGACTGTATAAGCGATTGAAGTATAGGGTGTTATTTCTCACATTTCCTATACGGAATTTAGTCAGTCTCTTTTAAGGCGTATATCAAAAAGTAACCATACAATGCGATGAATTTGCAAATTTAAGAACCATAAATTTAGAAAGTGCGTTATATTTCACGGCGAAATCTGCAAAAATCGTGTCATGTTGCGGTCAAATGGAATTTGCAGCTATTTTGCGACTTGGTGTTATCAAAAAATAAAAAAGGTTGATTAAATAACCGTAAAACCACCAAAAAAATAGTAATAATACGATTGTTTAATCAACCTTAATGTCCAACTTGCGGATTGGAATTGGTCGAAGTGACAGGACTCGAACCTGCGGCATCCTGCTCCCAAAGGCTTTAGAACTCCTTGTTTCTACTGCTTTCGCATCATTTCTAATGCGTTCTGATTATTTTGAGACCCTCTCCTGACCTCTCGTGCACACTATTTCCGTGTACTCCGGTCGGCAAAGTGGGATAAACTGTGGTCAAAAAAATGCTCCCCCGAAACGATGAATTTCATTTCGGGGGAGCTTTGCCGTCTGTATGTTAACTCTGAATCAGGTATTTGTCAAGGGCTTTTGAGATTGTTCCGATTTTTGCTACAAAGCCGATCATTTCCATGTGCGCTAATAGGTTAGCCCATATGGATATCAACAGTTGCATCGCAGTAAACAAAGAAAAGGGTTCATAGAAAAGAACGGAATGGATGAACGCCATCTGTTGAAATAATAGTGAAAATATGGTATAATATTAATAACCAAGGTATGTTGCGAGGTGTGCAGTATGAAGCTGATCAAAATCGATATTAATAATTATAAGTCCATTGCCTCTCCGGTTTCGGTCAATTTTCAAGATGGGCTTCCGACTGTTCTGATCGGAAAGAACGGAAGTGGAAAGAGTAA
Source organism: Eubacteriales bacterium (assembly GCA_045645175.1). GTDB lineage: Bacteria > Bacillota > Clostridia > Oscillospirales > CAG-272 > CAKSQF01. The sequence goes on from JAZRIH010000189.1 coordinate 11,684, forward strand.
CGTTCTTGAAGCCCTTGAGCACATCTCTTCAACAAACGCTCATCTCCCAGGAAAATACAGCGCGGGTGGACTTCGCTATAAGGCGCATATTCGCTTGGAAAAAGATGAATTTGAAAAGCTTTTTCCGAGTGAAGCGTATTCGGAAGAGAAAGCGACCTTTACAGCATATTCCTCCAGTAAAGACACTCTCCATATCGATACGATCGAATCCGAGTCCATTGTTCCGCTTCTAAAAAAAGAATTGGTAGATATCAGAACGGTTGCCGATGAACTTATAGTAGCGATAGAAGATTATGAAAAGGCATTACAAAAAATTGCCTGTGATGATCGGGACGTTCTTCCTTTGCGTGGATACGAATTGACTGACGGCAAAGGCAACACAACCAATTGTGAGTCTTTAAAATCCAGAGCAAGCTTTTTCGCAGACCAAGTAAAACGAATGGCTGAGTTATATGCCGATGGCATAAAGACTGATAATAGCTTTGTCTTTTCAAATTACCATTACGGCATAGGAACTCTATATCCTCCTCACACAGAGCTTGTTCCGTTCAAGTTAAGATATAGGAAGCCCGAGCTCGCCCCTTTTGAACAAAAATTCATTGCGATCAACGAAACGGCGATAAAGCGTGAGATCACGAAGATAAACAAAAAGACGGAAGCTGCCCGACAAAAGATAGATGAGCTGACTACCAAATTAAAAGCACAATCCGAAAGACTGATGGGCACAGACAGCTGCGGTGCAATCACTGAATTTTTGCGAAAGGTTCGTCATATATTCGGAGGTAATTGCGGATATCTTTTGAATGAAAGTAATCAAGTGCTTTTCAAGGATCTGCGAAGAGAAAATGATAATCGCTATTATGATCCTTCCCGTGTTATTTTCGAAGCATATGCCAAAGCAAATAACAAGCCGAAGCTACTTGAAGATAAAGATCATAAGCTGAGCGTTGCTGAGATCAAAGAGTTTGAAGAGTGGCTTAACAGCAACCGACCGACCTTTGACGAAGGAATGTATAAGAGCATCACGGTATCACTTGGTGAAAAGAATGAGCCCGTGATCGAGATTAAAGAAAACAACGGTCAAATCGTTTCGCTGAACGAAACAAGTGCGGGCAGACGGTGGTATTTTACATACTACTTTGTAAAGTGCACACTTTCCGAGGGCGATACCTTTATTATCGATGAGCCGGCATCCATGCTTCATCCGAGCGCACAAAAGGAGATTTTAAAAGACCTTTTAGAACTTTCCCGAAAAGGCATCCGAATTGTTTATTCCACCCACAGCCCGTATCTCATTCCGCAAGAATGGAACTGCGTAGGATTTGTGAGTATGGAGGATGGAACCATAGTTTCATATATTGACACAAAACTCGAAAAAAGCTCTCTTTTAAAATCTGTGATTGGCGATGTTTTTAATTTGGAAAGTGTCGTTGTCGAGTTTCAAAAGAATCCTCAAAAGATTGCAGATAATTGCTATCAAGTGATTAAAGAAAAAGATAAGAGCCTTGAAATGGCGGCAACAGAACTGAACGTATCAGTTGATACCATTAAGTCTTGGCACAGAAGAGGGGATCATTTTAGATCTCCGAAGCTTGAAAATGTTATTTCTGTAGCAATATATGCAGAGATATCTATTGAAGAGTTATTAAAGTAAGTGGACACCTGTCCACTTACTTTTTGCCTTTCATTTTGTTAAAATTAGGGTAACGTAGTGAAAGGAGGTAATCAAAATGTCAAAGTATCGAACCATAGACGTGTGGAACGAGTTTTATGGGAACAAGGAAAACGTGTACGATTACACAGGAAGATTGATGAAAAAATCTGCTTGCGGGAATCCGAACAACTCTTATCATCCCACTATTGATCATATTCGTCCTTTATCTGCGGGCGGAAGCGATGTTCTCGGTAATATCGAAATTTGCCATCGTGATACCAACGAAGAGAAAGCCAATAGCTTCCCTCATTGGAAAGCGAACGGAAAATACTTTCGCGCAGAACGTGTCAGAGGCACACGAACAGAATATGAAATAGTAGAACTGTAAGGAGAAAAAATGGGATGGTTCAACAGACAGGCTCCGCTCAACGAAGAGTCGGAGCGAGAACGACTATCACACATGAGCGAAAAGGAACTCTTGATTGAGCTTATTCTACAGCTTGAAAAAGTGAACCGCAAGTGCGATGACATCAGTAGAAAAATCGTTATTTGGAGCAATTGAAAACCAGAACGCCGCTGAGGTTTCTCTTGATTCCTCGGCGGTTTTTCGTACAAACAACTCAAGAGCAACAACGCGTTGCTTGAAACTTGCGCTGAAATTTGCTATAATGAAAGCACAGTAATCAAAGGCGGTAATCGTATGGAAACCAAAGATATTATCCTTGAACTCAGAACAAAGCACGGACTCTCTCAGGACGAGCTTGCCGAAAAGGTATTCGTCACCCGTCAGGCGGTTAGCCGTTGGGAGAACGGTGAAACGATTCCCAACACCGAAACGCTAAAGCTACTCTCCAAGCTATTTGACGTGTCTATCAATACGCTTCTCGGATGTCCCCGGGAGCTCGTCTGTGAATGCTGCGGTATGCCGCTAAAGGACACCGATATCAGCCGCGAAAAAGACGGCTCGTTCAATGAGCATTACTGTGGATGGTGTTACGCCGACGGCGATTTTACCATGGACTTTTGGAAGCAGTATATCAACCTCGGCGGCAAGGAAAAGTTTGAGGAATTCAAGAAGCAGCTTATCCACGAATTCAACACCTTGC
>JAZRIH010000190.1:0-2794 GCA_045645175.1 Eubacteriales bacterium
TACCCTTGCGCCCCGCATCAATGCCGCAGGCAGAATGGAAAGCGCACAGGCTGCGCTGAAACTCTTCCTCTGCTCTCCCGAGGAGGCAGACGATGCCGCTCGCTACCTCTGTGATTGCAATCATCGCAGACAAGAGGAAGAAAACCGTATTATTGAACGGGTTGAGCGCAAACTAAAACAAACCAAACCCGCCCATTCTATCGTATTGGGCGATGAAGATTTTACAGGCGGTGTCATCGGTATCGTGGCAGCAAAGCTTACCGATCGATACGATGTCCCCACCATCCTCATTTCCTTTGATGGAGATGTGGGAAAAGGCTCGGGACGCTCTCCCGAGGGAATTGATTTGGTGAAGGCGTTGGAGGCATCCTCCGATCTCCTTATCCGCTACGGCGGACACACCATGGCGGCAGGCATGACCATCGCCAAGGATCAGTTGCCCGCATTTGTGGAGCGTTTCGATCAGGTAGTGGCGCAGACTGCAAGGGCGCTCCCCGTGCAGGAATACGATCTGGATGTCACTCCCTCTCAGCTCACCCTTCGTGCCGCGCAGGAGCTGACCCTGTTGGAGCCTTGCGGATCGGAAAATCCTCTCCCTCTTTTTGGCTGGAAGGGAGCGGTGATCGAATCGGTCCTGCCCATGGGGGAACGGCATACCAAACTGATCTGTACAGGGGAAGGGATCTCCCATCCCGTACTCCTTTTCGGTACACCCCGAAAGGAATTGGATCTGTTTCCGGGCGATCGGATAGATCTGCTCTTTGAATTTTCTATCAATGAATTCCGCGGCAATACCAGCGTTCAGCTCATCGCCCGCAGTTACCGCTTGGCAGAGGGTGGGGTAACCATCTCCAAAGCCCAGCAGAGCCGTGCCAAGGCCATCGAACTGGGTGATCTGTCTTTGCTGATTGCCAGCGACATCCCCAACCGTGAGGAATGCGGTAAAGTTTATCGCATCTTACGCAACCGTCTTGGATTCGGACGTGCTGATCTCCTCTCTCCCCGAGAACTGATCACAACGGGGGAGGATTATGTGAAGCTCCGCGTGATTCTGGCTCTGCTCTCTCAAGCAGGACTTGCCACGATTACGGGAGAAGCTCCCCTCACGATCTGTCTGTCGGGTGTGGTGGGGAAGGTAGATCTTACCGCTCTGCCCCTTTGGCAGAGCTTACACCAACTGTTTTCCGATTCTGCAATCTGAAAGGAGAAGCGAATGTCCTACTCTAATATTGAAAAATTGCTGAAGATCTTGGAAGATACCAAGCGATTTTATGACATTGAAAAAATCAAGCGTGCATACGCTTTTGCTGCCGAGCTCCATGACGGTCAGTTCAGAGTCAGCGGCGAGCCTTATATCATGCACCCCGTTTCGGTTGCAGAGATCGTTGCTCAGCTGGGCCTGGATACAGATTCCATTTGTGCGGCGCTTTTGCACGACACGGTAGAGGATTGCGGCACGCTGGTGGATCTGCCGCTCATTACCCAGCAGTTTGGTGCTGATGTGGCAATGTTGGTAGACGGTCTGACCAAACTGGTGCATATTCCCTTTGAAGACAAAGAGGAAGAGCACATGGAGAACCTCCGTAAAATGTTCCTTGCCATGTCCAAGGACGTGCGAGTTATCTTCATCAAGCTCTGTGACCGCCTCCACAATATGCGTACCCTTTCGGTAAAGAACGATCAGAAGCGCCGTCAGACGGCTCTGGAAACCATGCAGGTGTACGCACCCCTTGCTCACCGTTTGGGTATCCAGCGTATCAAGCTGGAGCTGGAGAATATCGCGCTGTCCTATCTGGACCCTATCGGTTATGCCGAGGTCAAGGGCGACATCGAGGTAAAATACGGCGAAAACCGTGACTACCTTGCCAGCATCAAACGGCAGATTCTCGATAAACTGGATGAAAACGGAATGTCCTTCACGCTGGACGGACGTGTCAAGAGCGTTTATTCCATTTATCGCAAAATGTTTACTCAAAATAAGTCGTTGGACGAGATCTACGACTTTTACGCAGTCCGTATCATCACCCGTACCGAGCTGGAATGTTATACCGTTCTGGGCATCATCCACGATACCTTCAAGTCTATCCCGGGTCGATTCAAGGACTATATCTCTACCCCCAAGCCCAACCTTTATCAGTCCCTCCATACTACCGTAATCGGTAGGGAAGGTATCCCCTTCGAGGTGCAGATCCGTACCCGCAAGATGCACGAGATCGCTGAATACGGTGTGGCAGCCCATTGGAAGTACAAATCGGGTGAGAAGGGCAAGGAGGACATCGACCGCAAGCTGGAATGGGTAGCCAAGCTGGTTGAAACCGAAGACGATACCCGTGACCCCGACGAATTCATGCGTGCCCTGAAGGTAGACATCTTCCAGGACGAGGTGTTTGTCTTTACCCCCAAGGGAGATGTAATCAACCTTCCCCAAGGCGCAACGCTCATCGACTTTGCCTATACTATCCACTCTCAGGTAGGTCACCGCATGATCGGTGCCAAGATTAACGGCGCCATCGCTCCCATCGACCGTTGCCCCCAAAACGGCGACATTGTAGAAATCATTACCTCGAATACTGCCCGCGGACCCAGCCGTGACTGGCTCGCGCTGGTCAAGACCGGTGAAGCGCGCAACAAGATCCGTCAGTGGTTCAAGAAGGAAAAGCGCGCTGAGAATATCGTCGTGGGCAAAAACGAAGTGGATCGTGAGCTCAGACACTTCAACCGTCCCTATACCCCTGCCCAGAGAGATGAACTTTGCTATAACATCGGCAGCCGTATGGGCTACCATCAGGTGGAC
>JAZRIH010000191.1:0-2345 GCA_045645175.1 Eubacteriales bacterium
CCGCTTGGCCTCCGACTTGGGGGCGAGAGTGGTCATGGGGGGACGGGTAGAGAGCAGGGGAGTGGTGATCGTCTTTCTTTGGCTGGACGCCCCTACCGCGATGGCGAGAATCAGAATAGTTACCGCCAAAAGGATGCTTCCTGCGATAATGGCGATGCGAAGCGTTTTTTCGGTAATACGAATAGACTGGTTCATTTGAATACCTTCCTTTGGATTGTGGATATCTGTAAGGATAGTGTCACCCTTACGAGGGAAATTATACACGGGAAAGTAAAAATATTCTGCCGAAATCTATCGGGGGACTTGACGGATGGGGAAAAATCCTCTATAATAAAAAGTGATGTACTCAATCAGATCAATTATAATTTCGGAGGGCAAACCTATGATTTTAGTAACAGGCGGTACCGGTTATATCGGTTCTCATACCGTAGTTGAATTGCAACAGAGCGGATACGATGTGGTGATCGTAGATAACCTCATCAATTCTAAAGTAGATGTACTGGACAAGATCGCCGCAATTACCGGCATCCGTCCCAAGTTTTATGAAAATGACGTTTGCGACCGTGAGGCGCTGGTGAAGATCTTTACGGAAAACAAGATCGATGCGGTGATTCATTTCGCAGGTCTCAAGGCAGTAGGCGAGAGCGTACAGAAGCCCTTGGAATATTACACCAACAATATCGTGGGCACGCTGACACTGCTGGCGGTAATGCGTGAATTCGGCTGCAAGCAGTTTGTCTTCTCCTCCTCCGCAACCGTGTACGGTGCCAACAATATCGCTCCCTACACCGAGGATATGCCCACCTCTGCTACCAACCCCTACGGTCAGACCAAGTTCATGCAGGAAATCATGCTGCAGGATATGGTTGTTGCTGACCCCACTATGGGCGTGGCTCTGCTCCGTTACTTCAATCCCATCGGCGCACATGAAAGTGGTCTGTTGGGCGAAGACCCCAACGGCATTCCCAATAACCTGATGCCCTATATTTGCAAGGTTGCAGTAGGAAAACTCCCCCGTCTGAATGTATTCGGTAACGATTACGATACCCCCGACGGAACCGGTGTGCGCGACTATATCCATGTAGTGGACCTGGCAAAGGGACATCTGGCGGCGCTTCGCTATCTGGAGGAAACCGCAGGTGTGCTCACCGTCAATCTGGGTACCGGCAAGGGTAGCTCGGTTCTGGAGATCGTGAACGCATTTGAGGAAGCCAGCGGCGTGCAGGTGCCTTATGTGATTACCGACCGTCGTCCCGGAGATATCGCAACCTGCTATGCCTCCACCGACAAGGCGAAGGAAGTGCTTGGCTGGGTAGCTGAAAAGAATCTGGAAGAAATGTGCCGCGACAGCTGGAATTTCATCAGCAATAAGAAGGACTGATTCTTCTATTCATAAAAGACTCCCCTTATCTACTTTTGAGGTAGATAAGGGGAGCTTCTTTATAAAAAATTATTCCAATCGGTTGGAGGTGATATAGTCCACGCCCCAGTCGATGAGAATGCGGCAATGCTCAACGTCGTCCACCGTCCAGCAGTTGATCTTCAGACCTGCTTCGTGATAACGGTCAACCCACTCCTTAGTCAGGGCGGTGTACTTCACGTCCAGATCCATCTTGTGGGCAATTAGATTGGTAAGGATCTCCTCGCTCAGGGTGCTGGTGAGGAATTGTACGGGATGGGTGGGCAGAATCTCACGGATATAGTAGAGATTCTGGATATCGAAGGCGATGAAAATGGTGTGGGAGAGCTGTTCGCGCATTTGCAGAATGGCGATGATTTGGCTGATCTCCTCACGAGTGAAACTGCTTTTCAGTTCCAGTACCGATACCTTTTCGTAGTCACGACAGATAACGGCGTATTCCTCCATGGTGGGGATCACCAGATCGCCTCGGGTGAACAGATCGTGGGTGTCGTACAGCTTAATGGCGCGCAGATCGTCCAGTCGGCTGTCCTCCACAGACAGATCGATGGGAGCCACTCTGCCGGTTCTGCCGTCATGGATGGTGACGAATCCACCGTCGGCGGTGCGATGCACGTCGGTTTCGATGCCGTAGTAACTGCGGTTGCCTGCGGCAATGAACGCTGCCGCCGTATTCTCGCGCTCGATGGAGGACACCCCTCGGTGCGCCACCATTTTGGTGTTGCCTTTGTGTTCGATTTTAATGGTATTCATCGGTTGCTCCTGTTCTTGGGGCTTTGCCCCCGCTTAAACCCCTCAAAAACTGCTCTTAACGCCGACAAATGCTTGTCGGCGGAGAATGGGCTGACTATTACAGAGCGCGGCAAGTATTTGCTATACCGAGAGGGGGAAGAAACCATCTCAAACGCCGAAGTTTTCTTCCCCC
>JAZRIH010000192.1:0-13661 GCA_045645175.1 Eubacteriales bacterium
GTATAGAACAGTCTTTCCACCGCGGTAGTGAGCGTTTCTTCGGACAGCAGCCCCTTGTCCAGCGCCTCTTCCAATGCGGCATATGCACCGCCGCAGTTAAGGTCACAGCCGGCATTCACCGCAAGTGCCGCAGCTTCGGGCTTGGTAGCCACATATTTATGATGCATATAAATATCGGTAATCGCACCGCAGTCGGATACTACATAACCGTCAAATCCCAACTTTTGTCTGAGGATTTCCTCCAGCAAGGTGGGTGATGCACAGCAAGGCTCTCCTTTGAAACGGTTGTATGCACCCATCACAGCGGCGGGATGTGCATGGTCAATGCAATACTTGAACGCCCACAGATAGGTGCCCCACAGATCCTCTTCGTCTACCGACACGTCAAAGGAATGACGGAGAGATTCGGGACCGCTGTGAACGGCATAGTGCTTGAGAGTCGCATCGGCTTTGTAATAGATGGGATGATCGCCTTGGAGTCCTTTTACAAAAGCGGCGCCCATTTTGCCGGTGAGGTAAGGGTCTTCGCCGTAGGTTTCGTGTCCTCTGCCCCAACGAGGATCGCGGAAAATGTTAATATTAGGAGACCAGAAGGTCAGACCTTGATAAATATCGGTTCTTCCCTGCTGTTTGTATTCGTTATATTTTGCACGGCCTTCATCGGAAATGGCATCTGCTACCTTGTGGAGCAAGCTGTCGTCAAAGGATGCGGCCATGGCGATGGCTTGGGGGAATACGGTTGCCTGTCCCGCTCTTGCCACTCCGTGGAGCGCTTCATTCCACCAGTTGTAGGCAGGAATCCCCAATCGGGGAATGGCGGGCGCATTATATAGCATTTGCTGTACCTTTTCGGTACGAGTCATCTGTGCAACCAGTGCCTTGGCACGGGTAAGAAAGTCTTGATTGATCATAAGGCAGTTCTCCTATGTTGATATGTGTTCCTATTGTAGCATAAATCCGAGAATAATGCAAGCCTTTATATGGATGATTTCTAAGGGATGCAAGTAGAGCGTGAATCAATCCCAAACAGTACATGATTGACAATTCTGCTCTATGTGATATAATAAAAGCAAGAGCATTCAAGGAGGATTCAGTCATGGAAATCAAACTGGGTGAGAATATAAAAGAACTTCGAAAAAACAGCGGTTATACACAGGAAGATTTAGCAAAGGTACTATGCGTTTCTTCGCAGGCAGTCTCTCGATGGGAATCGGGAAGCGGCTATCCCGACATTGCCCTACTCCCTTCAATTGCCGAGTTTTTTGATGTTACGCTGGACGAACTGATGTATGACAGCACCATCACACGCGAGCGACTGCAAGAAGAGTATCACAAACTTACCCCTGATGATGATCCTCAAAAACGGCTGGCGCTGGCGCGCCGATTGGCAAAGTGGAACGCCCAGCCCTACATTTGGGAACTGCTCCATCAGGATCGTCCGGGGCCTGCGGTGACCGAAGAGGTGCGTACGCTTTCCAAGGAATACCTGAAAACTGCCGGTGTTTACGGACGTACGCTTATGCTGGGGGAACTGGTTCGTTTAGAAGACGAGGACAAGATGGGAATCTGGCTAGATTACCTGCCTACCGATGCGCCTTGGGACAACACCCGCAACAAAGCACTCATGAGTCGGTACATGGACGATCCTCATGGCGATCCCGAAAAGTATACAACTGCAATGCAGGATGCGCTTTGCGATGCGATCTGGGATATTTATATGTGTCTGTGCGGATATGGAAAGCCAACCAAAGAGGGGTTAGTTTTTTTGAACGATTTTTTCATTCTCCTTTCTCCCGATCCCCGCGATGCCTTTGGCAAAGACCGTATTCAATTACTGTTTGCCCTCTCCCGAACAGCCTTCAGCGAAGGGGAAAAGGAACTCGGCTATCGCTATTTGAAGGAGGCTGAAGAGTTGTGTGAATGGCTCTTTTCCCATCATCACGACGATGAAATTACCTATTCCCATCCTTTGCTTGCCGGTAAGACGGTGAAGGCGGGATATCTCCAAACACCTATTCTGGTGACCATCCATTACGGAAGAAAGATGGGGGAAACCTTCGACGACGCCATCGAAAAAGAGGAGCGTTTCCAACGCTCGATGGGACGAATCGCAGAGCTGTGCCGACAAGCCAACCAAGCAATTTTTATAGATGGACTCAAATAGCACCCTCCACAACAAAAAACAGGCTCTGCCGTGACCGCACCTCTTTGGAGGCAATCGATCAGGCAGAGCCTGTTTATGTATGAAACAACTCTTTAAGCAGTTACTCTACTATACGTAGTTATACCTGCTCTTCGATGTAATCAACCAGCTTGTCGATGTTGTTCAGTTCAGCGGACAGCTCGATGGTAACGCCCAGCTTATCCTCGATCTCCATTACCAGCTCAGCAATGTCCAGAGAGTCCAGACCCAGATCTTCGAAAGTTGCATCTGCTTCGATTTCCAGAGATTCCTTGCCCAAAAATTCAGCAATGATTTCAATCAGCTTTTCTTTCATTATAATATCCTCCATAGTGATATAATATGTATTTATTCAGCCGAGCAAACCTGTCTCGGATGATAAGATTCTTCCCTGAAAGCGCATTTTTGTACAGCGGGAAAGATTATCTATATTCTAACAAATAATTTTCGATTGTCAATAACACAAGATAATTGTTCACAAATCGTTAACAATATTCAGGTGGATAGCAATTGACTTATTCCGCTTTATTCTTTTTTTCTTTCTTGGGCTTTTTAGGCTTCTTTTCTTTGGGGTTGGCTTCCTTGCAAACATTCATACACATGATGACGCCAACTGCCGCAAACACAATGGCAATTACCCCTGCTGCCAAGCCATCACACGCAGGTAAGGGAGGCAGAGGTTTGGGCTGAGGCGGTGCGGGTGTTTCTTCTACCGGTGTTTGTTCAACTACTTCGGCTTCAACTTCTTCTGTATTGTCTTTCTTTTTTTTCTTGAACATGGTTACTCGTTCCTTTAAAATGGATTTATTCTATTGTATCATAGATTTTTATTAAAATCAAGTAGTTTTTTCGATTTTTCTCTTTCATTTCTTGTAACTCTTGACAAATTCTGCGAAGTTTGTTATGATAGGAACAAGCAATCGCATCCGTAAAAAGCACATAGAATCTTTGTATTTGAAAAAGGAGATCTTTCATGAAACCTGCAACGCCCAAGTATCATACTTATCCTATAAATTCCCTTCGTCCCCAAGGTTGGATGGCTCAACAACTCCGTATTCAGGCAGATGGTCTTTCCGGACATCTTGACCTGATCTGGCCCGACATCCGCGATTCCCGTTGGATCGGCGGAGACCGTGAAGGATGGGAACGTGTTCCCTATTGGTTGGACGGATTTATTCCCCTCGCTTGGCTGTTGGATGATGCGGAGCTGAAGGCACGGGCAAAAAAATACATCGATGCCATTCTGGAGCGTCAACAAGAAGACGGCTGGATCTGTCCTTGTGCTCCCCATGAACGCCATCGTTATGATGTATGGGCCACCTTCCTCATTTGCAAGGTTCTGGTGGTTTACTATGAATGCTCGGGTGATGAGCGCATTGAATCGGCAGTTTCCCGTGCTCTACGCAATCTGATGCTTCACATTCGCGGAAATACTATTTTCAACTGGGCATCCGCCCGCTGGTTTGAAGCGCTGATCTCTATTTACTGGCTGTATGAACGTACGGGCGAAGATTGGCTCCTTTATCTCGCCCAAATGCTTCGCGTTCAGGGAACCAGTTACCGCGATCTCTTTGCGGATTGGAAAGATCAACTTCCCCACGATGACTGGAACTATCAGACTCATGTAGTCAATCTTGCCATGGCAATCAAGAGCGAAGTGCTGGCAGGCAGAATGAGCAATACGGTGGAGCAAGGCGAAGTCTTTGCTCGTCACATGATCGATACCTTGCAAAAATATCACGGCACCGCTGTGGGTCACTTTACCGGTGACGAAAATCTGTCCGGCGACAGCCCCATTCAAGGCACCGAGCTTTGCGGAGTGGTGGAGGCAATGTACTCCTACGAGCAAATTTTCCTGCTCACGGGTAATCCCGAGTGGCTGGATCGGCTGGAAAAGCTGGCATTCAATGCCCTGCCCGCTACCCTCGCTCCTGATATGTGGACCCATCAGTACGATCAGATGGTAAATCAGATGGCGTGCGTCCGTTTCAAGGGCAAGCCCATTTTTGGCACCAACAATCAGGAAGCGCATCTCTTCGGTCTGGAGCCCCACTATGGATGTTGCACCGCCAACTTCAACCAAGGCTGGCCCAAATTTGCATGGCACGCATTTTTGCGTGGTGAAAACTCCATTCTCTCGGCTACCCTTGCCCCTGCAAGTCTGCATACCATCATTGAAGGCGTATCGGTAGAGGTATCGTTGGATACCCTTTACCCCTTCCGCAATACCGGTGTTTATACGGTCAAAACCTCCGCACCTGTGGAATTTGCCCTTGAGATCCGTATCCCTTCCTCGGTGAAATCGGCTACGGTAGACGGCAAGTCTGCCCAGCCCGGCAGTATCGTTTCCATCCGCCGTGTATGGGAGGGCGAGAGCAATGTGAACCTGTCTATGGAATTTGACATTGTCTTCGAGGAGCGCCCCCGTGATCTGGCAGTCCTGCGCCGCGGTCCTCTTTACTACTCGGTTGCAATTGAAGAAGAGTGGAAAATGTACGAATATACCCGTCACGGTATTGAACGAAAATTCCCCTACTGCGACTGGGAGATCTATCCCAAGTCCTCTTGGAATTATGCCTTTGGTGAAGGCGAGTTCACGGTAAGCGAGCATGAGATTGTGGATTTCCCCTTCTCGTCAGAGCATCCTCCCGTAGAAATCACCGCGCCCCTCTATCAGATCGATTGGGGCTATGAAGAAGGCTACAATGATGTATGCGCCAAGGTTCCTCACAATCGTGAGCCGATTTCCGAGGTAATGCCCGTGAAGATGAAGCCCTACGGTTGCACCAATCTGAGAATGACTGAATTGCCTAAATAATCACAAAATCCACCCTTTCGGGTGGATTTTTGCTTATGGTTCAATCGTTTCAAAGTTGTTCTTCACTCTGTCCTTCAACAGATCCTGATACTTATCCTCAAGGATATGGCAGGTATAATTGAGATCGCCATCTTTCATGTCCTCTACGGTTACGAACACCAATTTGCCATTGATGTTCCCCACTCTGCCGATCCATTGGGTGCCCACGGGGCAATCGCCGTAGCCCACATAGAGACTGTCGGTAGCAGAAGCCATATCTGCAACAGCATTTGTTTTCACGGTGAAATCATTCTGAAATTCACCTGCAAGGATGCTCTGTACCAATTCAAACTTTGCGCCGTCGGTGATGCGCTCATAATCGAAATAGGCAACATTTAATTCGCCCTCGATGGAAATGACGTAGGATTCTTTCACAATCGTCCAATTGTCGGTAAAGCTCCGTACAGCAAGGAAGTTACGATCTTGATCTTCGGGAATTTCCATAATGTCATATCCGTCTGCCTTGGCAATGACCTTCCCCTCTCCCGTGTAACCGATGGGGAGAGCGATATAACGCTCACCTTGGATGATAAAACTGTCTTCCCCTGCCCGCTTCGCTGTTCTATCGACAGAGAAGTAGCCGATCATTCCGCAGACAATGATGCCCGAGATCACCACGCCAATGATGCTCAGCAGAATAATCTTTTTCTTCATCCTCAATGCCCCCTGATATCCAGCTCAGAGAACGGCTCGATGCCGCTACCGAAATAATAAACGATATAATAATCGTCGCCGTTAATGGCTGTATCAAAACTCACAGTTCCATGCTCTATACATTCAATCTGTTGGGTAGTTTGTTGGTTCACTACCGCACCGGGCAATGCCGTTTGATAGTGGATCAACAGTTCATCCAAAGACAACTCACTTTGAATGAGTATTGCTCCAAAATATTGCATTCCATTACCGTTGCCCACAAATTTGCCCGCTTGGGACAGGGACTCCACACGCTCGGTTTGAGCCGGCAAGGCCAGCGCACAAAGCTGTTTTTCTACCGCATAGGCCGAATAGTTGTTGACTACGGGAATGGAAACCAGCATGCCTGCTATCAACACAATCAAACAGAGCAAAATCACGAATGGTTTCAGGATCTTCTTCATTTTTCTACCTCCATGGGCTGTTCTTGCAGTCAGAATACCATATGTTTCCTCTTTTTTCAACGCATTGGCTGTAACCAAACCATTAATTTTCCATGAACGATACAAAAAATCGGGAGAACGAACCGTTCTCCCGATCGATTTTACTTATATACCGAAATACACGAATCGGTAATGGTGATCTCCACATCGGTCTCCACGCCGTTTCGGAGAACAGTCAGTTTAACCGTATCGCCCACACGCGCAGAGAGCATTGCATCCACTACTACGAAGGAGCGAGTCACTTCAAAGGATTTTGTACCCATCTGAACTGCCGTTACCACATCGCCTACCTGCAGTTTGCCTTCTGCAATACTGCCTGCATTGATGCTGTCAATGACAACGTCCTCCAAAATGGTCACGATCTTGCTTTCCGAATCCACCGCGGTACGAATGTTACTGCTTCTAACCATTACGCCTAACAGGCAACGCCATACACCGTCCGTATACCCCTCTTTGGAGCTATTGTCTATGATATTCTGTGCCACACCCAATGCGATGTTGGAAGGAATTGCATAAGCGATGCCTTCGATTCCTTCTGCCACGATCTTAGCATTGACGATACCAATGAGCTGTCCTGCGGAATTAAACAGACCACCGCCGCTATTACCGCCGTTGACTGCCGCATCAATTCGAATGGCACGGAAGGTAACTTCGGTGCGCTCATCCGCACCAATCATGGTAAATTCCTCGCTATCTACACTGATGATACCGCGGGTAACCGAAATACCGCCTGCCTCGGGATTACCGATGGCAACCGCAGAGCCGCCTACCACGATTTTATTGGAATCGGCAGGGGTAATGGAAGTTGCATTGGAAGCTTTGAGCAGATCGCTTCCTTCTATTTTCAGCACTGCAATATCGTAATTGAGGGAACCGCCTACATAGGTTGCAGGGATAGCATAATCGGTATACTCCATTCCGTAGAGGAATACATCAATTTCATTGCTGATTTTCTCTTTGGAATCTGCAGAATATACTACATGATAATTGGTGATGATGTATGCATCGCCACTCTCTTTATTCAACTGATAGATTACACCTGCACCTGCAGAAGACACTTCGCTGCTTCCCGTCCAGGAATTGACAGTAAATGTGCAATAGATACTGACCGAGGACAGAAGTGCAAGATTGTAAGCACGGTCGCTGTCAGGAATGTAGCTCTCGCCATCAACGCCATCTTTGCCGTCACTGCCGTCTTTACCATCCTCTCCATCTTCGCCATCTTTACCATCTTGACCGTCGACACCATCTTTTCCATCGTCGCCGTCTTTGCCGTCATCGCCCCGCAGACTCTCCAGCCATTCTTCCACATCACCGTCAAAGCCGTTCTCTACTGCGATCTCATATGCGGATTTGCCTTCGCAAGAGGTCAAAAGCGGAGCACCTACCGCCATCAATGCAGCAAGCAACAACGCAAGCCATTTATGTTTCATATTGTTTCATTCCTTTCGGTATGTTGGTTCATTCAAATTATAAACTGTTTTTGTGTTGACTGTGTGAACGAAAGTTGAATCTTTCCTTATCCCTTTTGCACCGTTAATCCCAATTTCGCCAAGCGCTTCATTTCCCTCGAAGTGAAAAATCCTACCTCGATTTCTTTGGGACGCACATCTTCGCTATAACCTTCCCATCCCTTGGAACGCAGAACGAGCAAACCGGGACGGTAGCGAAGATAATTACCAAGACAGATAGGATAATAGACAAGATCGTAAGCAGAAAACTCGTATTTCATTTCATTGAGGATGACCGCTTCTCGATCAAAGATCGCTCTGTTGCGCATGGATCTGCGCAGTAAAAAGGACATCAACGGTGCTGCGATCAACAAAAACGGAAAAATAAAGGTATAGAAAATAGTCCCCAGCGTCCGCACGCCCTCGTCCAGTCCGTCTGGAATCAGCGCGATCAATGCAAACAGCACGGTAAATACCACGCCTAGAATGGCAATGGGAATCGATGCAATCAAGGGCAATGATCCATGACGGCTGAGGCTTATTGGTTGCTTCATAAAACTCTCCTATGAAATTCTCGAGGGAGAACTAAGTCTCCCTCGGGATCAATTACAGAATATTCTTTTCCAGCTCGGCAATCTGTGCCATCCACAGAGCAGACACTGCATCCGAAGGCATAACCCATCCGCCGCGGGGAGAAATGCCAACAGTACCGACCGCTACGCCGTCGGGTAAGCAGGAACGCTTAAACTGTTGCTGGAAGAAGCGACGGCAGAAGGTCTTCAGCCATTTCAAGATAGTGGCATCGTCATAGACCTCGCCCCATGCGTGACGGGTGAGTCGGAAGATCTTTTCGGGGGTATAGCCGAAACGGAGCATATAGTAGAGGAAGAAATCGTGGAGATCGTAAGGACCTACCAGATCCTCGGTCTTCTGTGCGATTTCGCCGTCCTTGGCAGGCAGAAGCTCGGGAGATACGGGAGTATCCAGGATATCTCTCAGCACCTTGGTCTGCACCTCGTCATTGGCGGTATCAGCGAAATAAGCAACCAGATAACGAACCAGTGTTTTGGGAATGGCACCGTTGACACCGTACATGGACATATGGTCGCCGTTGTAGGTCGCCCAACCCAGAGCAAGCTCGGACAGGTCACCGGTACCCACTACGATGGCATTTTCCATGTTGGCAATATCCATGAGAATCTGGGTACGCTCTCTTGCCTGCGCGTTTTCATAGGTTACGTCGGTAGTAACGCCGTCATGACCGATGTCGGCAAAATGCTGTTTCACCGATGCGCCGATGGGAACGGTGCGGAAGGTTACGCCCAAGCTGTCGCAGAGGAGCTCTGCGTTGGACTTGGTACGAGATGTAGTACCGA
Source organism: Eubacteriales bacterium (assembly GCA_045645175.1). Taxonomy (GTDB): domain Bacteria; phylum Bacillota; class Clostridia; order Oscillospirales; family CAG-272; genus CAKSQF01. The sequence goes on from JAZRIH010000192.1 coordinate 9,003, forward strand.
AGCCGGGCATGGTCACGCATACAATGTCCTTGTGATCTCTGCCCAAGATATCAAATGCACGGGCGGTGATCAGCAGAGCAAGAGTGGAATCCAGACCGCCGGAAATGCCCAGCACACACTTACAGCCGATATGCCCTACTCTGCGGGCAAGTCCCTGCGCCTGCATAGCGACGATCTCCTCGGCGCGGGCAAGACGCTCTGTCTCGCCTTCGGGAATGAAGGGAGAACGGGAGATTTTACGAGTGAGAGTGGTTTCTTCAAGGGGAAGCGAGAAAGAAACATTCCATTCCGGCTCGCCCTGAGCGGGGAAAAGCGTGTTGGCTTTGGCACGCTGAGATTCGATACATTGCAGATCAATATCGGTCACGGAGATGCCCTTGCTAAAAGGTTTAGATTCTGCCAGCAGTTTACCGCACTCAGCAATCAGATTGTGACCGCCGTAAACATAATCAGTAGAAGATTCACCAATTCCCGCCTCTGCACGAACATAACCGCAAACCAGCCGTGCAGATTGAGAGGTCGCCAGCAACCGGCGAGCGTCTGCTCTGCCCACAATTTCGGGAGTGGCAGCAGGATTGAGGATCAAGGTAGCACCCTTCTCTGTCTGTTCTGCGGAGAGCGGAATGCTCGCCCACGCATCTTCGCCAACCTCAATGCCGATACAAAGCTCGGGCAGTTCCATGCAACTGAACATTGAACCAGCTTTGATCGCCCAATAGCGTTCACCAAACTCAATATAATCCAGATGTCCTCCCCACGGTGTAAACTGACGCTGGCTATCGGGAATGCAGGTCTTGGGGACAAGTCCCAGCAGACAGCCCTGATTAACTGCCGCAACCACATTATACAGCTTTCCGTTGTAACGAAGAGGCAGACCTACCGTAAAGAAAATGGACAGATCTTTGGTGGCTTCTGCGATATCGCACAGCGCATCCCATGCACCGTCGGTGAGGGTTCTCTGCAAAAACAGATCGCCGCAGGTAGCACCAGTGAGGCAAAGCTCAGGCAGACACAACACCTTTACGCCATCGGCGGCGGCTTGCTCTACCGTGGCGATGATCTGCGCCTTATTATAAGCTACGTCAGCGACTCTCAGAGCGGGAGAGGCAGCAGCTACCTTAATGAATCCGTTTTTCATAGAAATCCTCCTATATTTTTGCATAAATTTCGCAAAACATCTTTACAAATCTTAATCGATGTGATATAATCGATATTAGAATATCAATTGAAATTTTCTTGGGACGATCTCAAAGAAAATCTTGATATTCAATTGTACTTATTATACCCTTAAAATGGGAAAATGTCAAGAGAATTCCTGCACTATGCGGAATATCTCGTAATTTTATGAATGCGAGGGATACCAATGAACAACATCAAAACCAACAGTTTCTGGTCCGAAAACTACACCATGCTCTTTGACTTCTATGAACTGACCATGGGTAACGGTTATTTCAACAGCGGCAAGGCAAATCAGATCTCCTATTTTGATATGTTCTTCCGTGACATTCCCGACGGTGGCGGTTTTGCCATTGCCGCAGGTCTGGCTCAGGTAATCGATTATATCAAGAATCTGAAGTTTACCGACGAGGATATTGCTTTCCTGCGCACCAAAAACTGTTTCACCGAAGAATTTCTCGACTATCTCCGCACCTTCCGCTTCACCGGCGACATTTGGGCTGTTCCCGAAGGCACTCCCATTTTCCCCAAGGAGCCTATTCTGGTGGTTCGCGCCCCTGCTATTGAAGCACAGTTTGTGGAAACCTTTATTCTGCTGACCATCAACCATCAGTCTCTGATCGCTACCAAGGCGAATCGTATCGTTCGCGCGGCAAACGGCAAGCCCGTTTCCGAATTCGGCTCTCGCCGTGCACAGGGTACCGCAGGTGCAATCCTTGGCGCACGTGCCGCATACATCGGCGGTGCATCTTCCACCGCTTGTGCGATTGCCGATCAGCTCTACGGCGTTCCCGCATCGGGCACTATGGCACACTCCTGGGTACAGATGTTTGACACCGAATACGAGGCGTTCGACACCTATTGCAAAATCTATCCCAATAATGCTACCCTGCTGGTTGACACCTACAACGTACTGAAAAGCGGTATTCCCAATGCCATCAAGGCATTCAAGGCACACGGCATCACCCATGCCGGCATCCGTATTGACTCGGGTGACATTGCATACCTTTCCCGCAAGGCAAGAAAGATGCTGGACGAGGCAGGCATGACCAATGTGAAGATCGTTGTATCTAACTCTCTGGACGAATACATCATTCGTGATCTGATGCAGCAGGATGCCAAGATCGACGCATTCGGCGTTGGCGAGCGCATGATCACCTCCAAGTCCACTCCCGTATTCGGCGGTGTGTACAAGCTGGTTGCAGTTGATGGCGAAGACGGCAAGGTCATCCCTAAGATCAAGATTAGCGAAAACGCGGGCAAGATCACCACTCCCCACTTCAAGAAGGTTTACCGTATCTTTGAAAAGGACACCGGTAAGGCAAATGCCGATCTGATCTGTCTGTTTGAAGAAACTCCTGATTTCACTCAGCCTTTGACCATCTTCGATCCCGTTTACACTTGGAAGCGCAAGACCTACGAAAATTACGAGGCTAAGGAACTGCTTCTCCCCATCTTCAAGGACGGCGAATGTGTATACGAATCCCCCTCCACTACCGAAATCCGCGACTACTGCAAGGGCGAGGTAGACAAGCTGTGGGACGAAGTTAAGCGTTTCGAGAATCCTCACACCTATTACGTCGACCTTTCCGAAAACCTGTGGACCATTAAGCAGGAGCTGCTTCGCGGCAAGGCGTAATTGAGCATATCGTACAAATTCTAAAACACTCTGATTAATTTTTTAGACAAAATCTCTCTGCAGGTCTTGCTTGCAGGGAGATTTTGTGTTATAATAGCGGTATTATTATTTCTCCATTATTTCGAGGTGAATCAATGAAAAAGCTGTTATCCGTCCTCTTGCTTTTGGCGACACTGGCAACACTGTGTGCTCCGCTGACCGCCTGCTCGAGCAACAGTAACATTCAAACCACTGTTACTACCCTTGCTCAAGAAGCAGAGCAACCGAAAATCACCCTCCCCCTGAAGGTCATGGCATTTAATATGCGCTACGATACCAAATCCCATCCCCTTCTCGGCTTAGACTTCCGCGGCACACATTTTCTTTCGGTTATTGATAAGTACGATCCCGACTCCATCGGCTTATGTGAAGCAACCAACGACTGGATGAATTTTCTTCGTGGCGAGATGCTGAATCGCGGCTATGCCTATGTAGGCGTTGGACGTGACCGAGGTGAAGACTCTCCCTCTCTCACCGGTGTAGGAAACGAGCATACACCTATTTTCTACAAAAAAGACAAATTCGAACTGTTGGACGGCGACACCTTCTGGCTGTCCACTACCCCCGAAAAAGCTGGCTCCAAATCCTGGGACTCCTCCTGCAACCGTATTTGCACCTGGGTCGTTCTGAAGGACAAAGAAACCGGTTTGATTTACGCCCATCTTGCCACACACCTGGATCACGTTTCTTTTGAAGCGCAGTATAATGCAGTTCGTGTCATGCAGATGAAGATGCAGGAATTGCGCGACACCTATGGCGATATCGGTATGGTATTGTCCGGCGATTTCAATGCTGTAGCATTTGATAATAAGAATCCCGATTACCGTCCTCTCACCTACAACTTTACTACATCCTTTATGGCAGACAGTTCGGGACTTGCAAAAAAGGTAGGAGTGAAGGGCTCTACCACCAACGGCTATACTGATCCCATTAAATGGGAAAACGGTCAGGAAACTAATATAGATATGCCTGCAGTTGATACCAAATCCTCTGCAATTGACTATATTTTCGTATCCAAAGGTCTGTTCAAAGTTGATTATTATACGGTTGTAAATGACACCTTTACCTTTGATTATGAAGGAAAAACTTATCACAACCATCCTCTCTCTGACCATTACGGCGTATATGCCGAAGTCACCTACGTCCCCGGAGAATCGGAAGCCCCCAATGAAAAGCGCATTATTGATGTAAACGCTAAACTGTCCGATGATCTTCCTCAGTCACTTACCAAGTTGACTAATCTGGCAGAAACCGCATCTATTTCCTCCGGATTGAATTGCCAACCTTCTCATCAAGCAGCTTTGCTGAAAACAGAGGAAGGCTATACTCAGCTTTATTCCCGTTTGGAAGGTGACTCCTTCTACTGGGAAATTACCGCGAAGCTGAAAACCAATGCAGATATTGCAGGTATTTCATTCCTGAATTCCAATTCCGGAATGCCTAATGGTGCTGAATGTTTTGTCTCTGATAACGGCACCGATTGGATGAAAGTAGGAAAAACTCTCTTCCGAACAATGACTGCAAATGAACGTGTGACTTGGACGTTGGATAAGATTTACAATGCCCGTTACGTAAAGATTGTTCTTCTTTCCTGCCCTGCCAATGCACGACTGGCTTCTGTCAGCATATATGGTACTCCTACTGAAACGCCTCCTTCCAAAACCATTGATCTTTCTCCTGTCAGTGGTCCCAAATCGGGCAAATCTGAAGGATTTGAAAAACTGGTGGACGGCAATCAAAAAACGAAGTTCTATATGAATATCGCCAACGACAGTATGTTCGATCTTGTTTTCAAGAGCGATGAA
>JAZRIH010000193.1:0-12943 GCA_045645175.1 Eubacteriales bacterium
GATTTTGAATATGACAAGCTCTTTTACGAGCTGAAAGCATTGGAAGAAGCGCATCCTGAGCACGATGATCCCAATTCTCCTACGAAGCGGGTAGGCGGCACAGCGCAGTCTAAATTTGAAAAGATTACCCATACCGTACCGCTCAAAAGCCTTACCGATGTCTTCTCCTACGATGAATTGCGAGCTTTTTGCAGTAAACTGGAAGCGGAATACGGAAAATTGGAGTATTCGGTAGAATGCAAGATCGACGGTCTGTCGGTTGCACTCCATTATGAGAATGGAAATCTTATCTATGCGGCAACCCGAGGTGACGGTTCAGTTGGTGAACTTATCACCGAAAATGCACGTACCATTCAGTCCATCCCTCTTACAATTGAATATCAAGGGACATTGGAAGTCCGTGGGGAAGTATATATGCCTCGTTCTTCCTTTGAAGCATTGAACCGTCAGCGAGAAGAAAACGAAGAATCTCTCTTTGCTAATCCCCGTAATGCGGCGGCTGGCTCGCTTCGTCAGTTGGATTCCAAAATCACCGCTTCCCGTAAATTGGATATCTTCCTTTTCAATCTCCAACTGTGCGAGAAACCCTTCGATTCTCATATCGAAACCCTTGAGTTTATGAAATCTCAAGGCTTCAAGGTGGTTCCTTTTTATGCTAAAGCCTCCAATGCCGATGAGATTATCGCACAAATCGAGGAAATCGGTAAGATGCGAGAGAATCTCCCCTTTGATATCGACGGTGTGGTAATCAAGGTTAATTCCCTTGCAAGACGCACAGAGATCGGAGAGGGAAGTTCTACACCCAAATGGGCTGCAGCTTATAAATTTCCTCCTGAACAAAAAGTAACCAAACTGCTTGATATCTCCATTCAGGTTGGACGTACAGGTGTGCTTACCCCCATTGCCGAGCTTGAGCCTGTAAAACTTGCTGGCTCGACTGTCAGCCGTGCAACACTTCACAATATCGACTTTATCCATCAGCGGGATATTCGCATCGGCGATTTTGTCACTGTTCAAAAAGCAGGCGATATTATTCCCGAGATTGCCGCATCTCATTCCAATCGGAGAGAGGGCGAACTTCCTGTGTACGAGATGCCTACTGTTTGTCCCTCCTGCGGAGAAAAGGTCGTGCGTGATGAAGAGGCGGCAACCCGATGCACCAATTCGGCTTGTCCTGCACAGCTAATTCGCAATCTCATTCATTATGCATCTAAAGATGCTATGGATATCGCCGGCCTCGGTCCTGCACAGATTAAGATGCTTCATGAAAAAGAATTGTTGAATTCGGTTGCTGATCTGTATACTCTGAAAAAAGAAGATTTGGTCACATTGGATCGTATGGGCGAAAAAAGCGCGGATAATCTGCTGTCCGCTATTGAAGTATCTAAAACACGTGGCCTTGCAAGACTCTTATATGCCCTGGGTATCAGACAAATCGGTGAAAAAGCAGGCGAAGCATTGGCGTCGGCCTTCTGCGACATCGAAAAATTCTTTACCTTGACCACAGAGGAGCTTTGCTCAGTGGAGGACATCGGCCTGATCACAGCTGAGAATGTAATCGATTATTTCTCCCATCCTCAGACCCGTACCCTTATCGATGCATTGAAAACAGCAGGCGTGGTAATGAAAGTGAATGTCCCGCAAAAGACAGACGATCGCTTTGCAGGCATGACTTTCGTGCTCACCGGTACGCTCCCCACACTTACCCGCAACGAAGCGGAAGCGATGATCAAGCAATACGGCGGTAAAACATCCTCTTCTGTATCTAAAAAGACTTCGATTGTCCTTGCAGGTGCGGAAGCAGGCTCCAAACTCACCAAAGCGGAAAACTTGGGTGTGCGCATTATTGACGAAAACGAGTTCCGCGAACTATTGAAATAAATTATTAGAAACGAGTGAAACTATGTTATTTGATACAGTAAAAGTATATTTGAAAGCTGGCAACGGCGGTAACGGTGCAGTATCCTTCCGCAGAGAAAAATATGTTGCCCATGGCGGTCCTGACGGCGGCGACGGCGGTAATGGCGGTAGCATCATCTTCCGCATCGATCCGGGACAGAACACCCTCACTTATTATAAGTACAAGCGTAAATTTGTTGCCGAAAGCGGCGCAAATGGTGCAGGCGCAAAATTCCACGGCAAAAACGGAGCAGATCTCATTTTGCCCGTACCTCCCGGAACTGTTTTGAAGGATCCCGAAACCGGTCTGGTTATCAAGGATATGTCCGATTGCGAAGACTTTGTGATTTGCAAGGGTGGACGCGGCGGTTGGGGCAATAAGCATTTTGCAACTCCCACCAGACAGATTCCCCGATTTGCAAAAGCAGGCATTCTGGGCGAGGAAAAAGAGATTCTTTTGGAACTGAAAATGCTGGCAGACGTAGGCTTTGTTGGTATGCCTAACGTTGGTAAATCCTCTCTGCTCTCCATGATCAGTGGCGCTCACCCCAAGATTGCCGACTATCACTTTACTACTCTGGAGCCCAATATCGGTGTTGTAGAGGTGGCTGAAAATGCTGCATTCGTTGCCGCAGATATTCCCGGTCTGATTGAAGGTGCATCCGAAGGTGCAGGACTTGGACATATGTTCCTTCGCCATGTAGACCGTTGCAGACTGTTGATCCACGTGGTTGATATTACAGGCAAAGAGGGAAGAGATCCTATTGACGATATTCTGGCTATTAACTATGAGTTGGAGCAGTACAGCCCCGATCTTGCTTCCCGTCCTCAGATCATTGCTGCCAACAAATCGGATCTTTTGGAAGAGGATGCCGACCTTACCGACTTCGAAGATTTCATCGATGTAAAAGGCTACGATCTGTTCTACATCTCTGCGGCAACCGGTAAGAATGTAGACAAGCTGATCAAAGCCGCTTATCAGAAACTGCAGGAGCTTCCTCCTATGAAGATCTTTGAAAGTGAATATGAGGCTCCCGTAGAAGACTATGCGTCCAAGAAGGATCATTCTGTTACCATTACCCGTAACGATAAAGGATACTTTATTGTGGAAGGCGATTGGCTGTACAAATTCATGGGCTCCATCAATTTCGATGACCGTGAATCTTTGCGTTATTTCGAAAAGGTGCTCCGTTCTTCCGGTGTAATTGAAGCGCTGGAAAATGCAGGTTGTACCGATGGTGATACCGTTAGCATCCTGGACTTCGAGTTTGACTTTGTAAAGTAATATGGAATATTACAAAAGAATGCGCAAGTTTATCGGTCACCAACCGCTTATGTTGGTGGGAAGCGGTGTCATCCTCTATCGCGGCAACAAAATTTTACTTCAGCGCCGCGCCGATGACAACACCTACGGTAAACATGGCGGTATTATGGATATCGAGGAGCGCGCTGAAGATGCTTGCCGTAGGGAAGTACTGGAAGAAATCGGGCTTTCTGTGGGTAAGTTGACATTGTTTGGCGTATATACAGGTCCGGAAATGACGGTTCATTATCCGAACGGTGATATTGCCAACTATACTGACATCGTCTATGTCAGCGATGATTTTGACGGTACTCCTACGCTATCCGACGGAGAAGCGGCAGAGTTGTGTTGGTTTGATATCGATGCGCTCCCCGACAATCTCCATCCCACAGACAGAAAACCCATTCTTGACTTTGTGAAACACTTGAAGGAATCATTATGCTGAATAAACTGAGAGAAGCAGAAGAAAAGTTTCAAAAAATGAACGATAGCCTGGCTGATCCGGCAATCGTCAATAATCAAGAGGAATATAAAAAGCTCATGCGCGAAGTCAAGAATATGACTCCGCTGATCGAGCAATACCGTGCCTATAAAAAGCAGGAAGAAGCGTTTGAAGAAGCTAAAATGCTTCTGGACGATTCTCCCGATCCCGAATTCAAGATCCTCTTGGAAGAAGAATACAAGTCCTCTAAGCAGAATATGGAAGCAATGCTGGAGGAGTTGAAAATCATGCTCCTTCCCAAAGATCCCAACGACAACAAAAGTGTTATCGTTGAGATCCGTGCGGGAGCAGGCGGGGAGGAAGCCGCACTCTTTGCTTCCGATCTTTATCGTATGTACACCATGTACGCCGATTCCATGCGTTATAAGACCGAGCGTATTTCCTGCAATGAAACAGGATTGGGCGGATTCAGAGAAATCTCCTTTACCGTTGACGGAGAAGGCGTTTACTCTCGATTTAAGTTCGAAAGTGGTGTGCATAGAGTGCAGCGCGTTCCCGCAACCGAATCGCAGGGACGGATCCAGACTTCTACAGTTACCGTAGCAGTACTCCCCGAAGCGGAAGAAGTGGATATTGTGATCAATCCTGCGGATATCATCATTGAAAGCTGTAAATCCAGCGGTGCTGGCGGTCAGCATATCAATAAGACCGAGTCGGCAGTCCGGCTGACCCATAAGCCCTCCGGCATTGTAATTGAGTGTCAGGAAGAGCGTTCGCAGTTCAAAAACCGCGACAAGGCAATGAAAATGCTTCGCGCGAAGTTGTACGACATTGCCAAGCGTGAACAGGACCAGAAAATTGCCAGCGAGCGCCGCAGTCAGGTTGGTACCGGTGACCGTAGTGAGCGTATCCGCACTTACAATTTCCCTCAGGGTAGAATCACCGATCATCGAATCGGTCTTACGCTCCATTCTCTGGAAAACTTCCTCAATGGAGACATCGGAGAAATGCTGGATGCACTTGCCCGTGCCGATAACGCCGAAAAACTCAAAAACAGCGAATTTTAATCCATTTGTTTGAGGCAATTAAAATGATACAACCTAAAATGGTCTCTACCAAGATCGTTTATTCTCCTAACGAGGATGACTTGGTTCGTGCTAAGGACATTCTCTTATCCGGTGGTGTAGTAGCTATTCCTACGGAAACTGTTTATGGACTTGGTGTGAATGCTCTACTGGAGCACGCTGCGCCCAAAGTCTATGCTGCTAAAGGCAGACCCTCCGACAATCCGCTGATCATCCATTTGGCAAAAGCTGAGGATGCTGAAAAATACGCAGAAGTCAGCGACGATTTTTATACTCTTGCTAAGGCATTTATGCCGGGACCTCTGACCGTGATCCTTCCCAAAAAGGATTGTATTCCCTCAACCGTCACAGGCGGTCTTGACTCGGTTGCCATCCGCGTACCATCTCATCCTATCGCTCATCGTTTAATTGAGCTGTGTGAGGTTCCTATTGCCGCTCCGTCCGCTAATCTGTCGGGCAGACCCTCGACGACTACCGTTGAGCACGTGATTGAAGATATGCAGGGCAGAGTGGATATGATTCTGAACGGCGGTCCTTCGGATATTGGATTGGAATCTACCATCGTTCTCCCGCGCGGTAACAAGCAGCTCACACTCCTGCGTCCCGGTGCTGTAACCGTTGAAATGCTGGAGGAGGAAGGCTTCACCGTAACCTTGGACAAAGCGGTAACCAAACGTCTGCAAGCAGGTGAACAACCCTTGGCTCCGGGTATGAAGTACCGTCACTATGCACCCACAGCAGAGGTCATATTGCTTTCGGGTACTCAAGAAGAAATTGAAGAGGCGATGCGTTGCTATTGGAATGCTCCCGATGTTGCGCTGTTGGTATATAGTGATAGTTCGATTGCTACCGCATCCAATGCATATCTTTTAGGCGCATCCGATAGACGTGATCAGCAAGCAAAGACATTATTTGATTTACTTCGCTCCTTCGATAATCATCCCGAGATCAAACGCGTTCTGGCTCCTCTTCCGGATCGAAAGGGAATCGGACTCGCTTTGTTCAATCGAATGATTAAAGCGGCAGGTTATCAGATCGTAGAGGTCTGATCTTTATTACATTAACCAAAAAAGGAATAGATTCATGGCAAGAAAGAAAAAAGATGCAGAACACGAAATTACAGAGGTGACTGCTCCCATAACCGATAAACTTCTTTCCGAGACGATTGTCAGCAACTATATGCCCTATACCATGAGCGTTATCATCTCCAGAGCAATTCCCGAGATTGACGGCTTTAAGCCTTCGCACAGAAAATTGCTCTATATGATGTACAAGACGGGCTTGCTTACCGGTCCTCGAAAGAAGAGTTCAGCCATTGTGGGCGATACCATGAAGCTGAATCCCCACGGCGACGCATCTATTTACGAAACAATGGTCCGTCTTACCCGTGGCTACGAAGCTTTGCTTCATCCGTTTATTGATTCTAAGGGTAGCTTTGGTAAACAATATTCTACCGACGCCTATGCGGCTCCTCGTTATACCGAGGCAAAGCTGGATACATTCTGTACTGAAATCTTCCGCGGCATCGATAAAAATGCCGTAGATATGATTCCCAACTACGATAATACCCTTACCGAACCCGTATTGCTTCCGACTGCATTTCCTAACGTACTGGTATCTGCCAATATGGGTATCGCAGTAGGCATGGCTTCCCAGATTTGTTCCTTCAATTTAGGGGAGGTCTGCGACGGCGCAATTCAGGTGCTTCGCAATCCCCATACAGATGTGGATCAGATTTTGGATATTATCAAAGCCCCTGATTTTCCCGGCGGTGGTCTTTTGGTATATAATCGCCAACAGATGGCGGATATCTACCGCACCGGTCGAGGCACCGTTACAGTACGTGCGCGTTATGTGTATGACAAGGCACAGAACTGTATCGATATTATTCAGATTCCTTATACTACTACCGTTCAGGCGATCATTAAAAAGCTTACAGAACTGGTCAAAGATGGCAGACTGAAAGAAATTTCGGATTTCCGTGATGAGATTGATCTTTCGGGTTTCCGTCTCACTATCGACCTCAAGAAGGGAACCGATCCTGACCAGCTGATGAGTAAGCTGTACAAGCATACTCCTCTCCAGGATAACTTTGCTTGTAACTTCAATATTCTTGTGGATGGTGTACCGAAACAGCTTGGAGTGGTGGAGATCCTGAAAGAATGGATCCGCTTCCGCATGAGTTGTGTAAAGCGCGAGCTGTCCTACGATCTGGAGCGCAAAAAAGAGCGACTGCATCTTTTGATGGCGCTGGCAAAAATTTTGCTTGATATCGACAAAGCCATTCGTATCGTCAGAGGAACACCTCTTGAAAAGGACGTTGTTCCGAATCTGATGAAGGGCTTCGACATTGACGAAATCCAAGCAAATTATATTGCCGAGATCAAATTGCGTAATCTGAACCGCGAATATATCCTCAATCGTACACAAGAGATCGAATCTTTGCAGGCAGAGATTGATGATCTTACCGATTTGATCGGCTCTGAGGCGCGTTTGAAGACTTATATTGCCAAGCAGTTGAAGGAGATCAAAAATAAATACGGAAAAGCTCGAATGACGCAGTTGATCTATGAGGAGGATCTGGAAGAGTTTGTAGAAGAAGAGCAGGTTGATAAAACTCCTGTTCGCATTCTCCTCACTCAAGAAGGTTACTTTAAGAAGATTCCTCAGCAGGCACTCCGTACATCCGGTGAGCAAAAAGTTAAGGAAGGAGATCGGATTTTCCAAGTGGAAGATACCGACAACTCTGCCGATTTGATCTTTTTCTCCGATGGCGCCCAATGCTATAAGAGTAAGGTCTCGTCATTCGAATCTACCAAAGCATCTTTGTTGGGTGATTATGTTGCAGGTAAGTTGGGATTTGATTCAAACGAAAAAACTGTATTTATGAAGAGCCTGACAGAGTATCGAGACAATGAGTATTTTATATTCATCTTTGAAAACGGCAAAGGTGTGAAGGTTCCGGTTTCCGCATACGATACTAAATCAAATCGTAAAAAATTGGCCGGAGCATATTCGGACGCATCACCCATTGTTGCGATATTCCATGAAAAAGAAGTATTTGATCTTCTGTTGATTACAAATCATCAAAAGGCAATTCAGATTTCCAGTTCACTGATCCCCGTGAAAACTACACGTTCTTCTCAAGGTGTCACGCTTATTAATCTGAAAAATGATCAAAAAGTCAGCGAAGCTGTTTTGGCAAGAAGCAGAGATACCTCAAATGTTAAGGGGTTGAGAAAGATTAAGATTCCTGCTACTGGTGTTCCGTTTGATCGATTTGATCCTATTGAAGACCAAATTTCCATGATTTGATCATACAAGGAAATTCAAACCAAATAGGAAAAAGCACTTGCATTTTGTAATGAAATGCATTATAATGTAAACACTTGAAACTACCAAGGAGACAAAACAATGGCAAAGAAAACCAATCAACACAATGCCACTTCAAAAGTTTGGGTGAAAATCGTATGCGGTTTTCTTGGATTTTTGATGGTATTTGGCGTGTTGGTAATGGCGATTTCCGTTCTGACTTCCAGTGCGGCGGAACTTCCGACAATTACCACACAGCCCGATCAACAGATCAGCGTTGGACTGTATTGCAATGAAACTGCAGTACAGTCTTACACGCTATTTGCTGTAAATGGTTTTCAAGTGGAGTTAACCCCATCAGGCTATTCTGTTCAACTCGATAGTCCCACTCTCACAACAGCGGTAGATGCGAATCTCTATAAAGCAGGTGATTCGCTGTATACTGAAAGTATAGGCATTGCTACTGTAGGCGGTTATCATATTCAGGTTTCGCAATTTTCATTTTCTGATTTGATTATTGATGAAAATCATGATAACCCGGTATACATTGACTCTAAAAATACTTCCGGAGCTACCAATGGATATACTCCTGAAAATGTAAATGAATATATTGAGTTGCTTGCGATGAATAATGATTTTCAATCATTATCGCTGAATGCCTTCCCTTATTATGCCTCCGATAAAGTTTGCTACATCCGTATAGGCAATTTTTTTACTGAGTCCGAGGCACAGACAGCAATGGATCAATTGACGAACATTATCACTGCGCAATGTGAAATCGTTGGTCCTAACGAAAAGACAATTACTTTTTTGGATGAAGCATATTCGATCTTATGTGAGTGTGAATATGCAGATTCCAATCAACGTTTGATGATTTCGCCATGGGAAACTGAACAGTTTGCTGATCGCAATGGTAAACAATATCGTGGTACCATTACAGTTACCAGATCTTCATCCAATTATTCCAAAGGACTGACTGTTGTAAATAACTTGTCGCTGGAAACATATGTAGGTTTATTGCTTTCTGCCGAGGTATCATCTCAATGGGACGATGAACTGTTAAAGGCCATGGCAGTATTGCTGCGAACGAAGATTACCAAGCAACTGGGTAGCCATAAACGAGATGGATTTGATATTTGCGGTAACAGCCACTGTCACCTCAATCTCAGAAATGCGCCGCTGAATGAAAAGTGTGTTTCTATTGTAAAAGAAACCCAAGGACAAATTCTTACTTACAATGGAAAACCGATTTATACTCCTTACTCCATTTACAATGGTGGTTCAACCGTATCTTCTAAGGATGCGTTTGACACCGAGCTTCCATATTTGGTCGCGCTTTATACGCCATGGGAGAATACTGAACCGTGGGAAGTAGAATTTACTCCCTATGAATTGTACCAGATTCTATCTTCGGCAGGTTATTCTGAGATAAACGGCAATATTAAATCAGTAGAAGTTGTCAGCAGGGCATCTGGCTCTGATTATGTTGATGAACTTAAAATTACCGATATTTTCGGATCTTCGGTTTCAATTCATGGTAGCGAAAATATTCGCATACTCTTCGGTGGAAAACTTCCGTCCTCGTGTTTCTATGTTGGAAAAGCAGGGGAGACTATTACAGTTCTTCATCGAACACTTACGACAGACCTTAATTATGACGAAAACAATCGTGAAATCAAGCTTAATGGAACGTATGGTAATTTCGTCTTTTTAGGTAGTGGAGAAGGAAGCGGTGTAGGATTTTCAATTCGAGGCGGTCTTGTTCTTGCACAAATGGGATTGACTTATGATAAGATTCTCTCCATCTATTTCCCGAATACTAAATTGAATATCACTGAATAAAGAAATCTGCCATCCTGATCAGGATGGCAGATTTTCATGTATTTATTGAATAAAGTTTCTTTTAGGTTTGGAATGCTCTTCCGAATGGGATAATACAAACGATTCAGCTGCTTCTACTGCGGGTAAGTACGAGGGGTGTAACAGTTTAGAGGCTTCAGAAGAAGTAACCCAGCGGGAAGCAATTACCTCTGGAGAACGTTGAATGGGACGTTGAGGAGCTTTACCTAAGAAAAGTACTACCGTTTTTTGCCCCGATCCAACTGGATATGTAGCCTCTTCGCGAAATCCATGAATTAACTGAACGTGGAAGCCAACTTCTTCTTTGACCTCTCGCAACGCTGTAATCTCTTCGCTTTCGCCGGGTTCCATATGACCTTTGGGAAAGCTCCATGTATGAGAGCCGCGTTGAAAGAGCAAAAGATATCGAATTCGATCTTTTTCCCGACGATATATGATTGAACCGCACGAGCGATGATAAAGAGGAATGATTCGTGTCCGATAATACCGTTCTTGGAACCAAACCGCTTCGGCGATTTGAGCTTGGTGAAATATCATCCCATGAGGCGCGACGATTAATTTATCTTCTCGATCATTGAGACGTCGGATAATGCCGATAATAGTACCGGTCATTTTTTCTATGGGAGTATCAATACCCATGACATAAGCATCCTGAGGTTCACCATCACCGCCCAGAATGGTAGGAATATAGCCATAATTGATTGGATAGACAATGTTAGGATATTGGGGATGTGTGCTTCCTTTGGGACGATCAATACAAACAGATACAGTTTTTCCCAACAAATGAAGCATAGATATTTTTCTTTCTGCCATAACTGATCCTCCTTTCGAAAACAAAACACGCCTTGAGGGATGCTCAAGACGTGATTTATCGACGATATCTAAAGATACCACTGGTCGGAGTAGCGCGATTCGAACGCGCGGCCTCATGGACCCGAACCATGCACTCTACCAAACTGAGCCATACCCCGAAGAAAGGCAACGAAATATCATTACTTCGCTACCTTGGTATTATATCATAGCGACTTTCGTTTGTCAACCTGTTTTTTTAAAAATTTTTTAGAAAAGGATCTCAGTTTGATTAAAAACCATGGATAGCATTAAGCTTCATCCAAGCTTCCAGGCGAGTAACAACTGCCATCAAACCATCGAGATCTTCCTGGGTAAATCTGCCAATCAAAGGACTGTCGATATCCAGCAGGGCACAAAACTCACCTTTGCAATTATGAATAGGGATTACTACTTCACTGTTAGAAGCCGAATCACAAGCGATATGACCGGGAAATTCATGGACATTGTATACCAGTTGAGGAGCATCTAACTGCCAACAGGTACCACATACACCTTTTCCTTTGGCGATTTTGGTACACGCAGGTTTTCCCTGAAAGGGACCGAGAATCAGGTGATCTTCCTGTACACGGTAAAAACCGGCCCAGTTAAGATTGGGGAGAAGATCGTAGATCAGTGCAGACAAATTAGCGGTTACACATACAGCATCAGTTTCGCCTTCTAAAAAAGCGGCAGACATCATATCCAATGTGGGGTAAAGTTCATCGGGATTAGTATATACGGGAGAAGAATAAGACATATAATACTCCTTAAGTCAATATAGTTTAAATTTGAACGGACGGATAGCGTTTGCTAAAACGCCACTGATTAAATAGATTACTTCAAAAATTAAGTATAGCAGATTTTGGGGTACTTGTAAATGATTTTTAAAAAAATCATAAAAAAATCCACAAAGCCTAATTGCTTTGTGGATTTCATTTTATAAAGCACCGTATATTGCTGAAGTTCCCAAACAATGCTCGATACGAAGCAGACGATTATATTTGCAAACTCGTTCGCTTCTTGCCGGTGCTCCTGTTTTAATTTGTCCTGATCCCATTGCAACTGCAAGATCAGCAATTGTGGTATCTTCGGTCTCTCCGCTTCGATGAGAAACAATGGCCGCGTAATTCTTTTGAGAAGCTAACTGCATTGTTTCAATGGTTTCGGTGAGCGTGCCAATTTGGTTGGGCTTAATGAGAATTGCATTGGCTGCTCCTCGTTCAATACCTTCTTTTAATCGACCAATATTAGTTACGAACAAATCATCGCCTACAATCTGAATATCTCGTCTGCTTTCAGTAAATCGAGTGAAGGATCCCCAATCATCTTCTGCAAAGGGATCTTCAATGGAGCAGATAGGATATTGAGTAAGCAACTTGTTATAATAGCCCATGAGTTCATTTGCTGTCATTACTTTGCCACTTTTAGGCAGACGGTATTGCCCATTCTCATACCATTCGCTGGAAGCGATGTCCAAAGCAATACGGACATCCTCACCAGGAAAGTAGCCTGCCTCCTCAATAGCGCGAACAATATAGTGAAGTGCATCGTCATCATTTTCTAAATTGGGTGCAAAACCGCCTTCATCTCCTACGGCGATACTGTGACCGTCTGCTTTCAAAATTGATTTTAGTGAATGATAGATTTCACTTCCCATCTGCATTGCGTGAGCAAAGGAGTTTGCGCCAATCGGCATGATCATAAATTCCTGTACATCGATGTTGTTGGATGCATGAACTCCTCCATTAATGATGTTCATCATGGGAACCGGTAATACTCGTGCTGAACTGCCGCCGAGATATCGGTAAAGGGGAAGGGAGTAGTGCTTGGCGGATGCTTTGGCGCAAGCCAAGGACACTGCAAGAAGAGCATTAGCTCCGAGATGCGACTTATTATCAGTTCCGTCTAATCTACACAGCATGCGGTCAATATTTTCCTGGCAATCTACGCGTTTTCCGATTAACTCCTTGCGAATAATTTGATTGATATTGTTGACTGCCTGAGAAACACCTTTACCATCAAATGATAAACCGCCGTCTCTTAATTCGATCGCTTCGTATTTGCCGGTAGATGCTCCGGATGGAACAGCAGCAGAGGCAGCCTCACCGCTCTCCAACATAATCGTTGCCTCGACAGTAGGCATTCCGCGTGAATCAAAAATTTGTCTGGCACAAACAGAAGATATTTTACAATTAGACCAAAGCTTCATAC
>JAZRIH010000194.1:0-4179 GCA_045645175.1 Eubacteriales bacterium
ATCTCCATTTTGCTGGATCAGCAGGAGGAACTGCTTCGGGGAGAATTGCAAGATCGGCAAGCCAAATTGGGACGCATTGGCGAGATCAAACGTCATCTGCGGACGGTAGAGCGTTTCTCCGTATACTCCATCGGTGACATAGCGCATATTATGGAAAGCAAGCAAAAATTGTTCAAAATGCGCCTGCAGCTTACGATTATGGGAATCGTTATGGAATGTATTGAAACAGGAACTGCTCTTCTTTGGTGGCTCACCGGCATCTGGTGGCCCTTTGCAATTGGTATGAGTGTGGTTATCCTGATGGCGGTAGTATTTTCAAAGTTATATTACCAATCAGTTGCCTATATTTGTCCTCAATGCCATACCGTGTTTGTCCCCACATTCAAAGAAATGTTTTGGGCAGCGCATACGTTCAGAATGCGTAAACTTACTTGTCCACATTGTAATCGAAAAGGTTATTGTGTAGAAACTTACAGAAAGGAAAATTAATTATATGGAACAACTCATTGAATATCTGCCCCTGCTTCTTCCGCTGCTTATTGCGCAGTTTGCGCTTTTTGGCTACGCCTACTACCACATTCTTACGCATACCATTTATAAGCACGGTACACGTATTTTGTGGCTGTTAGTGTCGCTGATCAATTTTATTGGGCCCATTCTTTATTTTGTATTCGGCAAAGAGGACACCTGACATGGATGTTTTGAGCATCAATCATCTTGCCAAGCGATTTGGCGATAAAGAGGTACTGCGCGGTATCGATCTGACTGTCAAATCTGGTAGCATCTACGGTTTTATCGGTCAAAACGGGGCAGGCAAGACCACTACCATGAAAGCGGTATTAGGACTTCTTTCACCTGATGAAGGAGAGATCACCGTATGCGGTGAAAGGGTTGTCTTCGGAGAAACAAAAACCAATCGTTACATCGGTTATCTTCCCGATGTTCCCGAATTCTATTCATTCATGACCGCAAGGGAATATCTTCGTTTGTGCGGGGAGAGTCTGGGAATGAACAGGGAAGAGATTACATCGCGTAGTGAAGAGCTGCTAGAGCTTGTCGGGCTTGCAGAGGAAAAGCACCGCATTAAAGGATATTCTCGGGGTATGAAGCAACGGCTTGGCATCGCACAAGCACTATTGGGTAGACCCAAATTGCTTATTTGCGATGAGCCTACTTCTGCGTTGGATCCTGTGGGTAGAAAAGAGATTTTGGACATTCTCCATTCGGTGAAGGATCAGACAACTGTTCTGTTCTCCACCCATATCCTTACCGACGTTGAACGCATCTGTACCGATGTGGCTTTTCTGCACAACGGAAAGATTGCCATGCAGGGAACAGTTGCAGAGCTTAAAAAACTGCATCATTCCCAGGAGTTTTCGGTAACTCCTTCTAATCCTGCGGATGCGGATCGTATTTGCCATCAGTATCCAATGGGTAAGATAACAGAACAAGGTAAAATTGTATTTGCAGGTGATGACGATTTGCTGTTCGACATTCTCGCCTATCTTGCAAAGGAAAAAATCTCTGTTTCTGAGATTCAACGGATAGAACCCACCTTGGAAAGTCTGTTTATGGAGGTGGTAGGATGAAATCTTTTCTCGCTTTTTTGAAGAAAGAATATACTGAAAGCGCAAGAAGCGGTAAACTATTGTTGCTTACCATTTTGTTCATCGCAATCGGTATTATGAATCCCGCTATTGCTAAGCTGACGCCGTGGCTATTGGAAACGATGTCCGAATCGTTGGAAGAAACCGGCATGAGTGTAACGGTAATCAACATAGATGCACTCACTTCATGGACACAGTTTTTCAAAAACATTCCGATGATGCTGATTGCCTACGTATTGGTCTACGCCGGTCTATTTACCAAAGAATATGAAGCAGGCACGTTGGTACTGATCCTCACTAAAGGCATCGCACGGTATAAGATTGTATTGGCAAAAGCTGTATGGCTCATCACTTTCTGGACAGTCGGCTATTTTGCTTGTTTTGGAATTACCTATGGTTACAATGCCTATTATTGGGACAATTCTGTTGCAAAGTCATTGATGCCATCTGTGCTTTATTGGTATGCGTTCAGCCTGTTGGTGCTTTGCCTAATGGTACTGTTTTCTGCACTCTCCAACAGTTCTTCCATGGTCATGTTGGGAACGGGCAGCGTAGTGTTGGCATCCTATTTACTGGCAATGCTCCCTAAACTGGTACGCTATTTGCCGACCTCGTTGATGAATAGCAATGGTCTGCTCATGGGCGCAGAAAACGCAGATCGCTATTATCCCGCATTGATGATTACACTGGTTATGTGTATGATCTCTATTGTAATCAGCATTCCCTTAATGAATAAAAAGCAATTATAAGAAAAGCAGAACCGTATTTCATATGACGGTTCTGCTTTTTAATTTACTAGGGAGATTACTCTATCATAATTCCAACAGGGCAATGGTCACTACCCATAACTTCGTTTAAGATAAAGCTGCCCTTTACTTTAGGGAACAATCGATTGGACACTACAAAATAGTCAATGCGCCAGCCTACATTCTTTTCCCGCGCCTTCATCATGTAGCTCCACCAGGAGTACTGTACTTTATCGGGATAGAGGGCACGGAATGTATCGGTAAATCCGCTTTGCAAAAGTTCGGTGAATTTGCCTCTTTCTTCGTCGGAGAAGCCTGCGCTGTGATGATTGGTCTTGGGATTCTTGAGGTCGATTTCTTGATGCGCCACATTCAGATCACCGCAGTAGATCACAGGCTTTTGGGCATCCAATTTAAGAATATAATCACGCAGAGCATCTTCCCACGCCATACGATAGTCAAGGCGTGCGAGTTCACGCTGGGCGTTTGGGGTATAAACGCAAAGCAGATAAAATTCCTCGAATTCTAAGGTAATGGCACGTCCTTCGGTATCGTGTTCGGGAATACCAATGCCATAACTTACCGAGAGGGGCTCGGTTTTGGTAAACACTGCTGTACCGGAATAGCCTTTCTTTTCCGCGCTGTACCAGTATTGATGGTAACCGGGGGTATCAAATACAGCCTGTCCGGGTTGCATTTTGGTTTCCTGCAGACATACGATGTCCGCATCGGCAGAGTAGAAAAAGTCGGCAAAGCCTTTTTCTAAAACGGCACGAAAGCCGTTAACATTCCAAGAGATGAGTTTCATGATACAATATCCTTATACAATTATTTAACTTCTTTATATACTCTTACCCAATCCACTTTCACACAATCGGGAAGTTCTTCCTTCACAATGGGTGCTGCCCATGTGCCAAATTCAGTAGAAATCTTCAAATAGCCGGGCTTGTCGCAAATTCCGCACTCAGATGTGCGCCAAGTTTCTCTGCCATCGATGAAGAAGACATAGGCGTCCTTTGTCCATTGAAGGGCGTAGGTGTGGAACTCACCGTCATACTGTCCTTCATCGGGGATAATATATGCCAGCTGTTTATGATCCGCTCCGTAGCCGTCCCAATGGATGGCGTGATTGACCGCACTCTTGTTTCGGTATCCCGATTCAATGATGTCGATCTCTACACCCGACTCCGCCGAGCCATCCACCTTGTTGACTTCGCCGCACATCATCCAAAATGCGCCCCAGAATCCAGTAGTTCGGTGGAACTTCATTCGACACTCAAAATATCCAAATGCCTGCTCAAAAATGTCTTTGGAACGGATAGCACCCGAGATGGGCGTACCATCTTCGTCGATGGTTGCGGTGAGGATCAGATTGCCATCACGCACTTCGGTCATAGAATCTCTCCACTTGCCGCCTACATCTTGTCGATACCATTCGGGAGCGAGTTTCCATTTGCTCTCATCAAGTTGTGTTCCCTCAAAGTTGTCTTCAAAGGTAAGAACGTACTGAATTCCGTTTACAATAATGGTTTTATTCATGAGTGCCATCCTTCATTATTTATTAATCTTATTATATCAAATAACATTATATAAATCAAGAGCAGATCAAGGCAATAAGATCGATTTTGTTTTTTTTATGAATCACTTGCAATTGCGAGAAGAATATGATATAATACTTTAATAATGCCTATTTATACAGTTTTGGAGGATACCATGGATCAGATTCTTCAGCGAATCACATATCTTCGTAAAACGCTTGCTTATCACAGCAGAAAATACTATGTGGAGGACGCTCCCGAAATCTCTGATTTTGAATATGACAAGCT
>JAZRIH010000195.1:0-6287 GCA_045645175.1 Eubacteriales bacterium
CGGTAAACGCATCCGCCGCAACGGTTGGATACCTTGCATCCGCTCTCCTGACGGTAGGGAGAGGGGGTGAGGACTTCTTCGATGCGGGCAATGGCATAGTCTTTGGTGTCCTTGATGATTTTGATCTTCAATCTGTCGCCATCTACGGCGCGGGGGACAAAGACCGCCTTGCCGTCGATTTTGGCAACGCCGTTGCCTAAATTATTGAGATCGGTGATTTCTACGGTATATAGTTCGTTTTTCTTCATGATAAATCCTTAACTTAACGGCGGATGCCGGCCAGATGATCCGCCCAGCGTTCGGTGTAAAATGCATAATAGCTGATGTGATGGCGTTTGCGGTAATTTTGAAAGCATCTGCACCACACAAAGGAGGGGAGTCCGATGACGAGCAGATAGAGCCAGCCGAGCATACGGGATTGTGTGCGGTGGCCAAGCTCGTGGCGGAGAGTGATGGGATCGTTTTGATGAGCAGGGCAGAGGAAAATATATTCGCCCAGCGAGATGCTTCCGTGAGGCGAGTTGAAATCGTAATGATCGCCGCGATGTTTCGCTTTGGAATATATCTTAACGCAAAGTCCAAACAGCATTTGAGGGAAACACCAGATCCATAACAATACTTTCATATGCACTCCTGAGGATTGCTCAATATCGGTCGATTCTTGTAATTTATTGTAGCACAAAATGCGGAAAAAGTCTATAATTTTTTCAAAAAAGACTTTACAAGGAAATGGTTTTATGATACAATTACCCTGCAATGCTTATTCACAAGGAGTATTTTCAATGTCTGATTTTATCAATACTATTAAGCCTCTCTTTCCCGCTACTTATGAGCTGGAAAAATTTGTAAAGCTTGAATTCAAGAGCAACGCGGCTCTGTTTACCATGCTGGTAAAGATCGCTGTTTATCTGGTGATCGGTGTGGTTGCAGGTGTTGTTCTGGGTATCGCAGGCGCGATCCTTCCTTTCCTGGGCTTCTTCTGGGGTGTAATCGGCACTATCGTTGGCCTGTACGATCTGGCAGGCATCGTTCTGACTGTGCTGGACTATCTGAAGGTTTTTGAGCCCAAGAACTAATCGCTTTACTTACGTTCTTCAAAAAGCCCGCCATTTGCGGGTTTTTTGAATACACGTGAATAGACAGCAGAATCCATGACCACAATGATGAAAATAATGTAACTTTTATAAGGAGAATGACGATGAAACTGTTGAAAAAATGCCTGATTATGCTGCTGGCATCCACCATGCTGTTTACCGCTTGTGCAAAGGCGGAAGAGGGCGGCGAAAGCACCACTACCACCACCGAACAGGGCGGCACACAGGATCCTGCACCTCAGGATGAGCGCTCTCTGGAGGAGATCTACAACGAGATTCTGGATGGTGTAACTGCTGAAATGCCCGCTCTGGTACAGCAGAAGGTTCCCAATAACCGTTTTGAATACTATTTTGGTATCACCAAGCCTGCAAGCGCCAAGGAAACTTTGGTTGCTGAACCTGCAATTGGCTCCATTCCCTTCGCCATCACCCTGCTTCGGGTAGATGCTTCTGCTGACGCCAATGCGCTGGCAAAGGAGATCAAGGAAAAGGTTGACCCCAGACGTTGGGTTTGCGTTGCCGCTACCTATGTGGAAACTGTCGTGAAGGGCGATGTGATCCTCCTGGTGCTGGATGGCGACGATGCACGCGGTGCTGAGATCGTAAACGCATTTAAAGGCTAACCTATTTTGACGATTTGAACCCCTTTTCGTAACAAAAGGGGTTCAATCTATACAGGAGAATTGATCATGCTCTTTTCAAGTACAGTATTTCCATATTGGTTCTTGCCGCTGGTATTGTTTCTTTACTTTTTGACTCCCAACAAAGGAAAGAACTACCTGCTTTTGCTGGCAAGCCTTTTCTTTTATTTTACAGGCGATCCCAAGTATACTCTTCTGTTGATTGCCTCTGCCATTGTCAACTATCTGCTGGCATTGGCGATGGCGGGATTTCCCAAATTCAAAAAGCCACTCCTGGTACTGACGGTGGTGCTGAATATCGGCACGCTGATCTTCTTCAAATTCTCTGATCTGTGGATCGGTACCCTTAACGGCTTTTTGGGCACCCAGTGGAAGCCCTTCCCCCTTCCTTTGGGCATCAGCTTCTACACCTTCCAGGCGATGTCCTACACCATCGACGTTTATCGTGGGCAGGCGAAGCTGCAGAAGAATCCCTTTGCCTTTGCTACCTACCTGTGCCTCTTCCCTCAGCTGATTGCAGGTCCCATTGTCCGCTATACCGACGTAGAGGCGGAGTTGGAACATCGCACCCATTCTTTGGAGGGATTTTCCGACGGCGTTTGCCGATTCTCGGTAGGTCTTGCTAAAAAGGTGCTCCTTGCCAATAATTTCGGCTTCATTTGCAACCTCTTCCGTCAGGCGGAGGCGCCCTCTGCGCTGTTTGGTTGGCTGTATGCCATTAGCTTTACTCTGCAGATCTACTTTGACTTTGCAGGCTACTCGGACATGGCAATCGGTCTGGGCAAGATTTTTGGCTTCCGCTTCCCCGAAAACTTCAACTATCCCTATATTTCCTCCAGCATTACCGAGTTCTGGCGCCGTTGGCACATGACTCTGTCGGGCTGGTTCAAGGATTACGTCTATATCCCCCTGGGAGGCAGTCGCGTCAGCCTGCCCCGATGGATGCTGAATCTGCTGATCGTGTGGGCGCTCACCGGTCTGTGGCACGGCTCGGGTACGGGCATTATGAACTTTGTCTTGTGGGGTGCGCTGTACGGTGTGCTCCTTTGCATGGAAAAGCTGTTCCTGGGTAAGGTTTGGAAGAAACACCGTCCCTTGGGTCATATCTTCGTGATTCTGGTGACCATTTTCGGCTTCGTCCTCTTTGGCGCAGACGGACTTGCGGGTACCGTTTCCGATCTTGCCATCCTCTTTGGCAAGGGTGGATTTGCCGATCCCGAGGCGCTCTACTATTGGCGCAGTTACGGTCTGCTGCTGTTGATCGCTATTGTAGGTGCAACGCCCCTGCCCAAGTTGGTTTGGAAGAAGCTGCAAGACCGTGCAGGCGTAGCAACTGCGATCCTCCAGCCCCTGTTGGTGGGTGCGGCGATCTTGCTGTCTACCGCTTATTTGGTGGATTCCACCTTCAATCCCTTTTTGTATTTCAGATTCTGAGGAGGTGTGTTTGAATGGAAAAGAAGAATATGACAATTACCGACAAAATTCGACACATCGCTACCGCAGTAGTCTTCGGCGGCATTATTCTGCTCTTTGGCATTGGTGCGCTGATCGCTCCCGACCGAGAATACTCGGTGTTTGAGCGTCGCAAGCTGGAGCAGATGCCGGTCTATGCCGAGTGCGAGGATCTGGCATCCTACTTCTCAGCATGGGAAACCTATCTCACCGATCAGTTTTTGTGGAGAGATGAGCTTCGCTTTTTGAAAAGCGGATTTGCACACGGTGTCCTCAGACAGTACGATGTGAACGGCTATTACAGCGAACAGGGCAGTCAGGCACAGCTCCTCTACCCCATGAACGATGAAAATTTCACCGCCAATGTGGAGCTGATGGAGGATATCCGACAGCAATATTTTGCCAACAGCGCGGCGTATTACGGTGTCATTCCCGATAAGAGCTATTATATGGACGCTCCCTTGGGTCTGGACTATGACAAGATTCACAGTCTGTTTGGGGCAAAGCTCCAAGCCAAGAAGATCCCCTTGGCTGAGAATCTTACCCTTGCCGATTACTATGCTACCGACATCCATTGGAAGCAGGAGAGCCTTCAGAAGGTCTATAACGCCTTCGGAACGGTGATGAATCCCTATCTGCCTGCTTGGCAGTTTGAAACCAAGACCGCAGGCTCCTTCTACGGCGTGCTTTACGGTCAGGCGGCAATGCCTGCCAAGAAAGATGAGATGTGCTATCTCACCAATCAGGCGATGGAGGGATACAAGGTGACCCTTCTGAACATCGCCATGGACGGATCGGTAACCGAGAGCGAGGAAATGCTCTACGATCTGGAAGCCTTTGCAGGCGATGATGCCTACGATCTCTATCTGGGTGGCGAAAATCCCATGATCCGCATCGTGAATCCCAATGCAACCACCGAGAAAAAGCTGGTTTTGTTCCGTGACAGCTTTGGACGGAGCATCGCGCCTCTTCTTGCTGAAGGATACAGCGAGATCGTTTTGGTAGACCTGCGCTGGATCCGCTCTATAGCGCTGCCGCTGTTTGCAGAGTATCTTTCGGGTGATCAAAACACCGATGTGCTCTTCCTGTACAGCGCGCAGGTGCTCAATTCCATGATGCTTGGCTAAATACAATCAAAATAATACCGCCCGACATATTGTCGGGCGGTTATTGTTTTATTCAAATACAGCTTCTGTCTTGAGGATCTCCAACAGCTTTTCGTATTTGCACTGCTGGATCAGGGTATCTCTGCCGATGAATTCTTCGTATGCTTCCTCGGTAGTGATGCCGTAGTACATGTAGTACATATAATAATCCTGTGCAAAATATTCGGAGCGCAGAGTTTTGTATTCGCCCCAAGTAAGGATGATGTTATAGCGTGCAAAGAGGGCTTCCAGAATCAGCTTGGCTTGCACCAGATCTTCCGCATAGGTTTTGGCGTTGTTGTACTGCTCGTCGAAGATCACCTTGGTCTCCGCATCGGTGAGCTTTTCTCCGGGATGGGTGTACTCAATGTAATCGTAGACATATTGGGTGATCTCTTTGTCTACCAGATCGGTGGGGAGCTTATGGATAGTGACTCCGGCTTCGAGTGCAGAAAAGGCAACCTGACCCTTGTAATAATCCAGTACGTATTCCTTGAAGCTGTCAATGGTCTTGTAGGTGTCGGAGGTGTATTGTGCTACCATTTCATCGGTGAGCGCGGGGATGGAACCGATTTTGATGGAATTGGCGGTAACGTCAAACTTCACCACCATGCCGCACAGCTCGTCGGAGTTGCCGTAGCTGTCGGGGAAGGTGACGGTGATGGTGCGTGTTTCCCCTGCCTTCATGCCGATGAGCTGATCTTCAAAGCCGGGATTATTCTTTTCGGGATGCTCTTTGCTCTCGTAAGCGCCGATCATGGAGCCTGAGCCAAGCACCAGATCATGACCTTTGAGAAGATTACCCTCGGTGTCATAATCGAAGTTGGTCATGTTTTTCAGGGTTTCATCGCTGATCTTGTCGCTCTCGTTTGCGGCATAGCCCTTATAGTGGATGTTCACCATGTCGCCCTTCTGCGCAAGATAGCCCTCTTCAGCCGCGGTATAGGTGGCATAGGTGGAGGTGATCTGAGATACCATGGCATCCCAATTGGAGTTGAGTGCTTCGGTAGAAACCTTCAGGTCGCTGAGCGCGGGGAGGGTGAGATAGGTATCGAAGTCCAGCGCAAAGTCTGTATTGTACAAAGGAGTAGATGCATCGGGCTCGGGCTCTGTAGTGGTAGAGGCGGTTGTGCTTGCAGGTGTGGTTTGGGCGGAATTGTCTTTGCAAGCCACAAGAGATACCAGGAGAGTGCCTGCTAAAATGAGGGTAAATATCTTTTTCATGGGAATGTCCTTTCGGGGATAGATCGTACCCGTATATTATGGCATATTTCCGTAAATAAATCAACGGTTTTTCGGAAGTTCACAAAAAATTCAGATGAGCTGTTCAAAGATTGGGATTGTCGGTGTATTCTCTGCGGAAGGCGGACCAACGAGGAGTGGCGAGCAGACAAAGGATCGTGCCGACCAGCGCGATCAATGCCCAGGAGAGAAGGGTGACGCTCCAGCCGAATTCTTCTGCCAGATAAGCAAAGCCGTAGCCCGAGATCGATGCGCCCACATAGGTAAAGGCGTTGAGCAGACCCGAATAGGTGGACACCTTTCCGCTTTTCACCAATCGTTTGGGGACCACGGTGATGAGCATCAGATTGATGCCGTGCATGAATGCGATGAGGATGGCCAGAAGCAGGGCGGAGTAGATGGGAGGGAGCGCGATTCGATTGCCCAGATAGAGCAAGAGCGAGGTGGGAACTGCAAAGGCGAAGATCATAGCGGCGCAAAAGACTTCGTTGCGAAGGAGTTTCTGATGGAGAAAATTGAAGAAGGAGAAACTGACGATGCTGAATAGCGCGGGAATCACTGCGGTAATGATGGCGCTCTCGGCAGAGAGGGAAAAGGCTTCGCTGAGATAGGAGGGCATCCAGTTAGTGACACCGTCACGAAGGGTGCCTTGGAGAAGAATTCCCGCCATAATGAGGACCAGGGGGAGATATACTGTCTTGGGGAGAGGGATG
>JAZRIH010000196.1:0-2796 GCA_045645175.1 Eubacteriales bacterium
AAGTGGTGGTCAGCCACTTGATGGTTTCGGGGTGGTTATTGAGCAACCACTCAATGATATTACCAAAGCCGGTGATATCAATGAAATAGTTGAACAGACCCGCAGAGGTAACGATCTGGGATTCACTGCCAAGGAAGGTGCCGACGATGTTGAACATTGCGGCGAATACCATACCGACCGCGATCGAGTTGGTCACGTAAGGCAGGAAGAAAATAGTTTGCAGCATTCTCTTCAAGGGGCCGATCGAGTTCAGACAAACCGCGATCAGAAGCGCCAGGAAGGTGGAGATCGGAACGGTGGCAAAGCACAGCAGCATGGTATTGATCAAGCACTCCTTGAAATCCGGGAACTTGAGCAGTACCTTGGTGAAGTTACCAATACCAAACTTGAAGGTTTCGCCCGCAACGTGTCCCATCGCGGTATATCCTTCAGAAAACGCCATGAAAAGGGTGTTCAAGATCGGCCATACCGTAAAGACAAGCAAAAGGACGATGGCAGGTGACAGGTACAGCCATGCTTTCCATTGATGTTTACTCTCTACCATATTACACCTCGAAATAAATTCTTTCCTCGGTCTGCTTGTCAAACAGGAATACCTTATGACGCTTGAGCGAATAGGTGATGGTGGTGGCAGAAGCATCAATGCCGCTGTCGGCGTTGACGATAGAACGGATCACGGGAGTTACCAGACCCTCATGCGTGGAAACTACGCTGACGTCTCTGCCCATGACCTCCAGGGAGCGCATAGCGCAGGTCATAGAGCCGTTTGCATCCGGTACAAAGCCCTCGGGACGGATACCGACCATAACCTCGCGGTCATCTACGCCGGGAACGTCCAGTACTGCTTCAGCACCGATATACAGCTTGCCTGCCTCTACCCTGCCCTCAAATACGTTGATGGGAGGAGTGCCCAGGAACTTGGCAACAAACAGGTTGGTGGGATCGTCATAAACCTCTTGGGGTGCACCGATCTGCTGCAGAACGCCAAGCTTCATAACAACGATCATATCGGAAATGGACATAGCCTCTTCCTGGTCGTGAGTATCGAATACGGTGGTGATGCCGGTTTCTCTCTGGATACGGCGGATCTCTTCTCTGGTCTGCAGACGCAGTCTTGCATCCAGGTTGGAGAGCGGCTCGCCCAAAAGCAGGACGCGAGGCATCTTTACCAGAGCTCTTGCAATCGCAACTCTCTGCTGCTGACCGCCCGAAAGCTCACTGGGCTTACGGTCCATCAGCTCATCGATCTGTACCAGCTTAGCGGCCTCGTATGCGCGCTCCAGCATTTCGGTCTTGTTCATCTTGTCCTTGCCCTTCAGGTTCTGCAGGGGGAACAGGATGTTCTGTTTCACCGTCATGTGGGGATACAGCGCGTAGTTCTGGAATACCAGGCCAACGCCGCGGTTTTCGGTGGACAGGTCGGTCACGTCATCCTCGCCAAAGAAGATCTTACCGCCGGAGGGCTTCTGCAGGCCGCTGATCATATACAGCGTGGTGCTCTTACCGCAACCGGAGGGACCCAGCAAGCCGATCAGCTTACCGTCCGGAATTTCGAAGGTGAAATCGTTGACTGCGATAACCTCTTCGTTCGACTTCTTGTTTCGGCTGGGGAAGACCTTTGTCAGATTTTGCAAAACAACTTTCATGTTCGTTCTTCCTTTGCTTTATTGTTTTTTATTTATTGCTAAATAACAATCAGAAATATTTGCTGTCCGCCGCGATCTCGGCCTGCAGCTTCTTTTTATATTCCAGCAGATCCTCTGCGGTATCAAATACCATCTGGCTGGAAAGATCCACAACGACCGTGCCTGCAAGCAGGTCATGGATCATAGAATTGGTCTTGCTTGCCACAAATACGATGATCTCAAGCACCAAAATGGCAAAGATCACACCGGGCGCGATGATGCCGCCAAGGCCGCCAAGGAACATCAGCACCAGCAGTGCCGGCACCATGGTTTCAATGGTAAACTTACCAAGCAGGGTTCGCACCAGCATCTGGAGCGGCGTGACGCGCACGCTGTCCACGCGGACAACGCCAATGCCAAAGACCTTTTTGCCCACGGTCTGACCGTTTTTTAAGATCAGCGGTACGGCAAATTCCACGATCATATAGCCCACCAGCGTGGGAATGGACACGAACAGAAGCAACAGATTGCACATCATGTCATAAGCGCCCATCGCTTCGGTATCGTTTAAAAAGGCTTGTGCGGCCTGGTCGTAAAGTGCGCGGTTTTGCTCGCTAAGTGCAGTATAAGCCTGCTCTGTTACGTCAAAAAGGTGCGTTTTCTCATCCAGAATGCCTACCTCTACAAGCGCATACTGCTGCTCAACGGCTTGCATACGGTCAAAATAGGTCTGGCGATAGCCGTCAAAGCCCGTTACCGCAGAAAGCAAGGCAAGCACGCCCGTGGCGATGATCACCAGCAGGATTATATCCAGCAAAAATGCCGCAACTCGCTTCCACAAGCTTGCTTTTTGCAGGTCGTATATCATATCAAAATACCTCTTTTTTCCAACGTGATCGGAACGTGTAACCCCAAAACAGCCACACATACCCATACTACATTATCATACCACATTACACGACAAAAGTCTACACTTTTTTAAAGATTCCTCCTGCTCTTTTGCACTTTTGGTGAAATCAACAAAAATGATCAATGTCGCATTGTATATTATTTTACGAAATTATCTCTTCTATATATAAGATAAGCAGCCCACCTTGAAAAGTTCCCTTTTTTTCAAAAAACGCGCCGTCATACCTATCTGCATCAATTCATGAAAGCGGAAAAAAAGAGA
>JAZRIH010000197.1:0-8579 GCA_045645175.1 Eubacteriales bacterium
TGGCTACGATCCGACTTACAAGAGAAAAAACGATTGGCAAAGGACTACCGTAAGAAGATGCAAAAACAACGCATTTCGATTGCGTTATTAATTTTCCTTTCGGTTTTTGCACTCTTTTGGGAAAACGCAGCTTTTTTTGGAACGCTGGATCTGCTTCCTTCGCTCATTCATTTTGTTAAATATCCGGTAGCGGCAGGATGGATATCCTTACAGTTAATGCTGTTTGCAGGGATTCTTTTTCCGGAAGCATTTACATTAAAGGCTAAAAAGCGCGTGCCGACCGATCCTACGCAGATTTTTATAGCTGCATGGTTCTTGCATTGCGTTTATCTGCTGGCTCGCATTCTCTTTTTTGCCAAGTCGCCCATGCTGTCTTTTTCGCTTCCGGTTCTGTTTTCCGGATTGCTTGCGAAATTATATGCGTACGGAGCATTGAAACGGGAATACCTGTCGTTTTGTGTGGCGTTTTCCGGCAAGGACAAGTATACTCTTCGTCTGCTGGAAGGCGATGATGCTAAGCTGGAGCGTCAGGAATTAAGGGAGTACATGCCTGAGGAGACACGGTACTTTGCGGTGGAAAAGATCCGCAGTGTCCGTGGTTTCAATCGGGAGATGCATACCTGCGGATCGGTGAAGCGCCCGATTCGGCTGCTGATTCCGGGTGCTGTTTTTATGGGAATTTGCTTCGGAATTATATGGTGGTCTAAATTTCATTCCTTTGAGCAGTCCATTTCTGTCGGAATGGGTACGATTTTGCTTTCTATGCCTATTTCCTTGCTGTATGTCTTTTACGCTCCTGTGACGGCGTTGTCTACGGTTGCATTTTACAGCGGTTCTGCTGTGATTGGTGAGCGTGCAATGGATGAATATACAGCTCCCGCTGTAGTGGTTTTTCAGGATAGTGAAGTGTTTCCTCCCGAGCGCGTGCAACTTACCGGTGTAAAGGTATTTGGAAATTATGATCTTTCCAAAGCCATCGGATATGCCTCGGCCATCTTTTGCGCTACAGGCGGTGCATTGGGTGAAATGTTTTCGTCGGTAGTTTCCGATACCGGATATACTGCTGACATGGACTTCATCACTGTTTCGGACAGCGGCATCAAGGCGGCGGTGGATGGTGAACCGGTGCGCATCGGTAGTCGTGCCTTCCTGAAAGAGGAGGGAATTACCGTTCATTCGGATGAACGGGATATGGAAACCGACGATGCGGTGCTTTATATGGCGATCGGCAAAGAAGCGGTGGCGCGAATCGAAGTTGGATATGAGATGGACGAGGACTTTGAGAGTATCGCCCGCAATCTTTTCCGTTCGGGCATTTGTGTTGCTATTAAAACCTTTGACCCCAATATCAACCGTCTGTTTTTGGAAAAGCGGATCCGTTGGGGCGGCGATATGCCTTTGAAGATCATCCGTGGCAGAGAGAAGAAGGACCGAATCCTTCGTCGCGACTCTGCGGAGAGTTTACTGCTTTCTTCCTCTCAAAGGGGACTGTTTGAAACGGTGAAATTCTGTCGCACCACGCGAAATCTCATGCAGATCGGTGTGATTTTGGCAGGGTTGTCTATGTTGGCAGCTGTTCCGATTTTCTGGATCGTTTTGAAACTGATGGGCGTTGAACAGCTGAGCTCACTGGTACTGCTGATCTATCAACTGATCTGGCTTTTGCCCATCCTTGTTATTACCAAACTTTTCGGCTGATGCCGACTGGGAGAAATTATGAATTTTGATTTGAAAGAAAAAATACTGCGATCGGTGACCAAACCGGGTCGCTATATCGGCGGCGAGTACGGCGAGATTATTAAGGATAAAAATGCTGTAAAATGTCGCTTTGCATTTGCTTTTCCCGATACCTATGAAATTGGTATGTCCAATTTGGGCGTGCGAATTCTGTACGGTGCTCTGAATCGGGAGGAGGATATTTGGTGTGAGCGTTGCTATTCTCCTTGGGTGGACATGGAAGAACAGCTCCGTACGCACAATCTTCCCATGTGGGCGCAGGAAAGCGGCGATCCGCTGAATCAGTTTGACTTTTTGGGATTTACCCTCCAGTATGAGATGTGCTATACCAACGTACTGAATCTGCTGGACCTTGCTCATATCCCGCTTCTTTCTGCTGATCGAGGAGAGAATGATCCGATCATTATCGGCGGTGGCCCTTGTACTTACAATGCCGAGCCTGTCTGCGATTTCTTTGATCTGTTCTCTATTGGCGAAGGCGAGGAAGCGTTGGTGGAAATCTGTCGTCTTTATATTAATATGAAGGAAAACGGAACCTATTCCCGTAAAGCTTTTCTTCACGAGGCGGCAAAGCTGCAGGGCTTCTATGTACCCTCTCTCTACGAGGTCACCTATAAGGAAGATGGTAAGATCGAGGCGTATACCCCTATCTATGATGATATTCCCAAGCGTGTGCGCAAGCGGATCATGAAGGATCTGGATCAGTCTTACTATCCGGAGAACGTGGTTATGCCTTATATTGAAACGGTACACGACCGCATTATGTTGGAAGTTTACCGTGGCTGTATTCGCGGTTGCCGATTCTGTCAGGCGGGAATGACCTATCGTCCTGTTCGAGAGAAAACTCCTGAGGTGCTCAATCAGCAAGCAAAAACTCTTTATGAGAATACGGGCTACGATGAAATCTCGCTGTCTTCTTTGTCGATTTCTGACTATACCTGCTTGGATACCCTTACTAACGAGCTGTTGGAATGGACCGATGAGGCTAAGGTGAGTTTGTCTCTGCCTTCCTTGCGTGTCAATAGCTTTACTTCGGAGCTGATGGAAAAGATCTCGGGTGTCCGTGCTAGCGGTA
This sequence comes from Eubacteriales bacterium, assembly GCA_045645175.1. GTDB lineage: Bacteria > Bacillota > Clostridia > Oscillospirales > CAG-272 > CAKSQF01. Next base: position 2,813 of record JAZRIH010000197.1, read on the forward strand.
TCACTTTTGCTCCCGAGGCGGGTACACAGCGTCTGAGAGATGTTATCAATAAAAATCTTACCGAAGAAGACCTTTTGCGTGCTTGTAATGTGGCATTCGATTACGGTAAGACCGGCGTGAAGCTCTACTTCATGAATGGTCTGCCTACTGAAACGGACGAGGATATTCGCGGTATTGCGGAGCTTGCTCACTCGGTAGTGTCTGCATACTATCACAATCCCAATGCAGTGAAAAAGCGTGTACCTACTGTGACGGTATCGGTGTCCTGCTTTATTCCTAAGCCTTGGACTCCTTTCCAATGGGAGCCTCAGCAGACTATGGAAGAACTGCGACGTAAGCAGTCCGTATTGTTTGAAGCGGTAGCGAAGATGAAACATGTCACCTATAAATGGCATGATGCAAAAACCAGCCATTTGGAAGGCGTGTTTGCTAGAGGCGACCGCCGTCTGTCCAAAGCGCTCTTGGCTGCACATTCGCGTGGAATGAAATTTGACAGCTGGGATGAATTCTTCGATTACGATGCATGGATGGCGGTATTTGCTGAAACGGGTATCGATCCTGCGTTCTATGCAAATCGCGTTTATGATGAAGACGAAGTGCTGGCATGGGATATCATTGATCCCGGTGTGACCAAGGCGTTCCTGCTGCGAGAAAAGAAAAAGGCTTATGCCGAACAACCCACTCCCTCTTGCCGTGAGCAATGTTCGGGATGCGGTGCAAATACATTGGGAGGTGAACGTTCATGCTGTCCAAAGGCAACCTGCTGAGAGAGCCCCGCGCTCTGCGCATTAAGTTTGCAAAGACCGGCAAACTGCGCTTTATTTCCCATCTGGACCTCTGTCGTACGCTGACTTCCGCTTTTCTGCGTGCGGGAATTCCGATCTGGTATACCCAGGGCTTTAATCCTCGTCCTAAATTGGTGTTCGCGCTAACTGTTTCGGTAGGCGCGGAGAGTATAGCGGAATATCTGGACATCCGCATTACGCGTGAGATGAGCGAGATTGATCTGAAGCGACGTCTGCAAGGTGCGCTGACCTCGGATCTGGAGATTCTGGAGGTCTACCGTCCTACCACGAAGCTGCAAGAGGTGGCATTTGCGGATTATGAGATTTTTACCGAACAGGAGCTGGATCCTGAAGCGGTGAAGGCAGCAGTGACCGGACCCATGCTGGTAATGGTTCATGGTAAGAACGGCGATAAGGAAAAGGACATTTCTTCCCAAATTGTTTCTGTTTCTGTAGAAGGTGATAAACTGAATGTTCGCCTGACTGCAGGGCAGGGAGATTTCCTCAATCCGGAAAACTTTATCAAGGGCGTGCTGGATAAATTGGGTGCTCCTGAATGCTTCTACTTTATTCGCAGAACAGCCTGCTACAAAGCAAACGGCGAACTGTACCGATAAATCAAAAATCCCCCTGACTTTTGTCAGGGGGATTTTGTATTATATGGTTTATTCAGACAGGGAAGCGATTTCTGCCAAGCAATCGCGGCAAATCATTTTGTTTTTGTAGAGGGTTACATTGTCCAGCTCGTTGCAGAAAATACAGGCGGGAGCATACTTCTTTAAAATGATGCGATCGTCTTCCAGGTAGATCTCGAGAGGATCATAGCTTTTGATGTCCAGGGTGGTGCGGATTTCCTTGGGGATGACGAATCTGCCCAGCTGGTCGATTTCACGTACAATTCCGGTAGCTTTCATATATGGGTACATCCTTTCTGAATTGATAATTCTCTTTACTCAATTTTATCATATTTTGTAGATCTTGTCAATAGTGTATTGAAAAAAAGAGTAGAAATGGGTTATAGGTGTAAAAAATGGAAATGATGTGAATATGTATGTTAAAATAACAATCAAAAATGTGAACAAAATGTAAATATTCGCGAAAAGAGCGAAAAAATCCAAATAGGGGATTGACAAAAAAGTAACAGTGTGTTATAATGACTACGCTTGATGCGTTGAAAGCAAAAGTTGCTGAAAAACGGCTTGAAAACAGTCGACAGGTAATTTTGCCGGAGTATGTCCGTAATAATCGGGCGAAACAGAAACGATGCCGCGAGTGGTAACGGATTCTCAAGTTGTGAGTCCGGATTTTGCGCAAGGAGTTGATGCGCGAAGTTCGGTTTTGTAATGGGAGAAAAAGAAACACACGGCGCGGTGTACAGCATCTGAGCCAAACCTAATCTATAAGGAGGCACAAGTAATGGCAGCAGTAAAGGAAAAACTGAGAATCAGACTGAAGAGCTATGACTCCACTCTGATCGACCAGGCAGCAGAAAAGATCGTTGAAGCAGCGAAGCGTAACGGTGCAACCGTATCCGGTCCTATTCCGCTTCCCACTGAAAAAGAGATCGTAACTATCCTTCGTGCAGTGCACAAGTATAAGGATTCTCGCGAGCAGTTCGAACTCAGAACCCACAAGAGACTGATCGATGTGATCAAGCCCTCTCAGAAGACCGTTGAGGCTCTCACCTCTCTGGAACTTCCCGCAGGCGTTGAGATCGAAATCAAGCTCTAATCAAAAAAACTCTGTGAGTTTTATGTCAAGTCGGCAGACGTTAAACGCCGACCAATAACTAAAACAGGAGAAAAAGAAAAATGATCAAAGGTATTATCGGCAAGAAGATCGGTATGACCCAGATCTTTGATGAGGCAGGCAACGTAATCCCTGTAACCCTCATCGAAGCAGGTCCCTGCACTGTAACGCAGGTCAAGACCGTTAACACTGACGGCTATGATGCAGTTCAGCTGGGCTTTATGGCTATCGCTGACAAGAATGTAAACAAGCCTATGAAGGGCAAGTTTGAGAAGGCGGGCGTTGCTCCTAAGAAGCACCTGAAGGAATTCCGCTTTGATGACGTTTCCGGTTATAAGGTAGGCGATACCGTCACCGCTGATGTATTTGCAGCAGGTGAAAAGGTCGACGTTACCGGCATCACCAAGGGTCACGGATACTCCGGTACTGTAAAGCGTTGGAACACCGCAATCCTTCGTATGACTCACGGTGGCGGTCCTGTTCACCGTCAGCCCGGTTCCATGGGTGCAAACTCTACTCCCTCCAGAATCTTCAAGAACAAGAAGATGGCAGGTCAGTATGGTAACGAGCAGGTAACTGTACAGAATCTGTACGTTGCTAAGATCGATACCGACAAGAATATCATCGCAGTGAAGGGCGCAGTTCCCGGCGCTCGCGGCGGTATCGTGTTCATCCGCAACACGGTAAAGTCTAAGTAAGGAGGAAAGAACGATGCCGAATTTGAAAGTTGTAGATATGACCGGCGCAGAAGTCGGCGCTATTGAGCTGGCTGACAGCGTTTTCGGCGCAGAGCCCAATGCGGCTGTACTGCACGCTTCCGTCCGCGCTTACCTGATGAACCAGAGACAGGGTACTCAGTCCACTCTGACTCGTTCCGAGGTTTCCGGCGGCGGTAAGAAGCCCTGGAAGCAGAAGGGCACCGGTAGAGCTCGTCAGGGTTCCACCAGATCTCCTCAGTGGTACCACGGCGGTGTTGCACTGGGACCTAAGCCCAGACTGTATAAGATCGCAATGAACAAGAAGACTAAGAAGCTGGCTATGATCAGCGCACTGTCTTCCAAGGTTGCAGCAGGTGAAATGATCGTTGTTGATCAGATTGCTACTGATGCATTCAAGACCAAGACCATGGTTTCCATGCTGAACGCTGTAGGCGCAGGTAAGAAGACTCTGGTTGTTCTTGCAAACAATGATGAGAAGGTTATTAAGTCCTTCGCAAATATCCCCGGTGTAAAGACCACTCAGGCTAACACCATCAACGTATACGACATCCTGAACTGCAACAGCTTTGTTGTTGTTTCCGATGCAGCTAAGAAAATCGAGGAGGTTTACGCATAATGAAGTCGATTTACGATATCGTGATCGCTCCTGTCATCACGGAAGCTTCCATGGACAAGATCGCTGAAAAGACCTATACCTTTAAGGTAGCAAAAGATGCAACCAAGCCCGAGATCGCTTCTGCAGTTGAGAAGCTGTTCGGTGTTGAAGTTGCAAGCGTTAACACTATTATTATGAAGAAGAAGCCGAAGAGACGCGGTATGATCGAGGGCTACACCTCCGAGTGGAAGAAAGCAATCGTTACTCTGACTGAGTCTTCCAAGACCATCGCCTTCTTCGACGGCATGATGTAAGGAGGAGTTAAGAAATGGCAGCAAAGATTTACAAGCCCACGACTCCCGGTCGCAGACAGATGTCTGTTCCTTCCTTTGAGGAAGTAACCAAGTCTACCCCTGAGAAGACCCTGCTGGCTAAGAAGAAAAAGTTCGCAGGCCGTAACAGCTACGGTAGAATCACCGTTCGTCATCACGGCGGCGGCAACAAGATCAAGTACAGAATCATCGACTTCAAGCGTCAGAAGACCGATATGCCCGCAACTGTTGTAGGTGTTGAATACGACCCCAACAGAACCGCATACATCGCACTTCTGGAGTACGAGGATAAGACCAAGAGCTATATCATCGCTCCTACCGGTCTGACCGATGGTGATGTAGTTACCAGCGGCGAGAACAGCGACATCAAGCCCGGTAACACTCTGCCCATCTCCGCAATTCCTGTAGGTGTTGTAATCCACAACATCGAGCTGTACCCCGGCAAGGGCGCTCAGCTGGTTAGAACTGCAGGTGCTTTCGCTCAGCTGATGGCGAAAGAAAACGGCATGGCACAGGTAAGACTTCCTTCTGGTGAAGTTCGTTTTATCCGTCTGGACTGCAAGGCAACTATCGGCCAGGTTGGTAACATCGAGCATGACACCGTTAAGATCGGTAAGGCTGGTAAGACCCGTCACATGGGCATCCGTCCTACTGTTCGCGGTTCCGTAATGAACCCCAACGACCACCCTCATGGTGGTGGTGAAGGCAGATCCCCTATCGGCCGTCCCGGCCCTGTTACCCCCTGGGGTAAGCCTGCTCTCGGCTATAAGACTCGTAACAAGAAGTCCAGAACCGAGAAGTTCATCGTTAAGCACAGAAACGGTAAATAATTTGGGAGGAAGATTGTAATGAGCAGAAGCCTGAAAAAAGCACCTTTCGTTGAAGAAAAGCTCTACAACAGAGTTTGCGCAATGAACGATGCAGGAGAAAAGAAGGTTCTGAAGACTTGGTCCAGAGCTTCCACCATCTACCCTGATTTCGTTGGTCACACCATCGCAGTGTACGACGGCAGAAAGCACATCCCCGTATATATCATCGAGGATATGGTTGGTCACAAGCTGGGCGAGTTCGCTCCTACCAGAACCTATAAGGGACATGCCGGTTCCAAAACTTCTAATAACGGCAAATAATTAGGGAGGAATTTTGAAAATGGAAGCAAAAGCAATTGTTAAAAATATCAGAATCTCCCCCCGCAAGGTATCTATTGTTATGGACCTGATCCGCGGTAAGAACACCGACGTTGCAATGGGTATTCTGAAAAACACCCGCAAGGCAGCATGTGAGCCTATGATCAAGCTGCTGGCTAGCGCTTGCGCAAATGCAGAAAACAACTTCAATATGGATAAGAACAATCTGTATGTTTCTGAATGCTTCGTATGCCCCGGCCCCACCATCAAGCGTGGCCAGGCGAGAGCTCGCGGCGGCTTCGATCGCATTTTGAAGAGAACCTGCCACATGACCATCGTGGTTAAGGAAAGAGTTTAATCGGAGGAGGTAAGTCAAATGGGTCAGAAAGTGAATTCCCACGGCTTTAGAGTGGGCGTAATCAAAAACTGGGACTCCAGATGGTACGAGAAGGACGAAACC
>JAZRIH010000198.1:0-6592 GCA_045645175.1 Eubacteriales bacterium
CTTCCTTGTTTGCGTAATCGGCAAGCAAACGATCGTGGGCATGGCAGTAGGAATCAAAATCAGCCAGACACATATAGGGGTCAGCCACACCGGGGCCCATGAGCAGATAGTTGTAGAACGCAGTGAAGTCCACACCGTGGAAGCCCACGCGCAGATAGTCTACCGCTTTACGGAGCAATTCATTGCTATTGTAATATTCCAGCGAGCGATAACCGCGACGCCACAGATCGTCTACCTCGGGAGTAGTCAAACCGAAGATGTAGATATTGTCGGGACCTACCGCCTCGGCGATTTCTACGTTTGCACCGTCCAGGGTACCGATGGTAACAGCACCGTTGATCATCAGCTTCATGTTGCCCGTACCCGATGCTTCTTTGCCTGCCAAGGAGATCTGCTCAGATACATCCGCCGCAGGAATCAGCACCTCAGCCATAGATACACGGTAATCCTCGGCAAAGACTACGCGCATCTTCTCGCGGATCTTAGGATCCTTTTCAATGTCGGCAGAAATGCAGTAGATCAGCTTGATGATCTCCTTCGCCATATAGTAGCCGGGAGCCGCCTTGGCACCGAAAATGAAGGTCTGAGGAGTCATCTCCATGTCGGGATTTTCTTTAAGCTGTACGTACAGCGAAATGATCCGCAGAGTGTTCAACAGCTGACGCTTATACTCGTGCATACGCTTGATCTGCACATCAAAGAGGGATGCGGGATCGATGCCCACGCCCGTGCGTTCCTTCAGCCAATTGGAGAAGCGCACCTTGTTTTCCGACTTGATCTGCATCAGGCGATCGAGCACCGCCTTGTCATCCGCGTATTTCTTAAACTCGGCAAGCTGATCGGGCTCCTTGCGATAGCCGGTACCGATGGTTTCGTCCAGCAGATTGCACAGTCCGGGATTGGAGTAGCACAGCCATCTGCGATGAGCGATGCCGTTGGTTACGTTGGTGAATTTCTCGGGGGTATAGTTGTAGAAATCCGAGAAAATGGTCTTGGTAAGGATATCCGAGTGAAGCTTGGATACGCCGTTGACCGTATGAGAGCCCACAATGGACAGATTCGCCATCTTGACTCTGCCATGAGAGAGGATGGACATATGGGTAATGCGATCCCAATCGCCGGGATAACGCTGCCACAGATCGGCACAGAAGCGGCGGTTGATCTCACAAATGATCTGATGCAGACGAGGGAGCTTGTAACGGAAGAGATCTTCGTTCCAAGTTTCCAATGCTTCGGGCAAAACGGTATGGTTAGTGTAAGAAACCGTCTTGGTCACGATGTCCCACGCATGATCCCAAGTATAGGAATAGGTATCGATGAGGATACGCATCAACTCGGGCACTACCAACGCAGGGTGGGTATCGTTGATATGGATAGATACCTTATCAGCAAAATTGTTGAGATTGCCATAGGATCTCATGTGATCGGCAATGATCGACTGCAGAGATGCGCAAACCAGGAAATACTGCTGGGACAGACGGAGCAGTTTGCCTTCCTCGTGATTGTCCGAGGGATAGAGCACCTTGGAAAGGATCGCCGCCTCATGCTGTTCCTGCATGGCTCTGAAATATTCGCCCTGAGAGAAAAGGTTCATGGAGAAATTATTCACCGCCGATGCCTTCCACAGACGCAGAGAGTTCACCGCCTCGCAGTCTGCACCCGAGATCAGCATATCGTAAGGTACCGCCTGCAGCTCGGTGTAATCGGTATGAATGATATTGCACTTGCCGTTTTCCCAATTCTCGGTGATCTTGCCGCCAAAGCGCACCGTACAGGTCTTGTCGGTACGGGGAACCAGCCAGCTCTCGCCGGAGGGCATCCACACGTCGGGAAGCTCCATCTGGTCGCCGTCTACGATCTTCTGCTTGAACAGACCATATTCGTAAAGGATGGAAAAGCCGGTTGCAGAGTAATTCTGAGAGGTCAGACCGTCCATAAAGCAAGCGGCAAGACGGCCCAGACCGCCGTTGCCCAATCCGGGATCGGCTTCCTGCTCATACAGTTCCTCTAAATTATAGCCCCAGTCCTTGAGAATTGCGGCATAATCTTCGGCAATGCCCAGATTGCCCAGATTGTTGCGCAGCTGTCTGCCAACCAGAAATTCCATGCAGAGATAGTAGATCTTCTTTCCCTCTTGCATGGTAACGTTTTTCTTGAAATTGGTACGTTTCGCTGCCAAAATATCTTTTACCGCCAGCAGGACAGCCTTGTACATCTGATCCTTATTCGCTTCCGCAGGGGTGGTTCCGAAATAACGGGAGAGCTTGCGTTCAATTCCGTCCCGCAGCTCTCCGCGGCGCACAGAGTCGATAGGTGTGTTGTTCATGGGATCCTTTCTTTGTCGTCATATTGATAACGACTCACCTCCAAAGCTATTATAGCATTTGCTTTGAAGCACTATATAAAGTAATAATCGTATAAAAAACAAAAAACTTCCCAAAAGTTATCTCTGTGCAAAATTGCTTGCAATTTTGCTATTAGAAGTTCTTTTGGGGTGTGGGGTCTTTTCTTTCAAGAAAAGACCCCACTGTATTCACATTCCGCGATAGAGATCGGCGTATTTTTCAGCCGATGCGTTCCAAGAGAAGTCGGCATTGACTACGTTGCGAATCAGTTTCTTACGGGATTCCTCGTCGGTCCACAGTGCAAGCGCACGGCGGATGGCATCCAACATATCATGCGCATTGTAGGCATAGAAGGTAACGCCATTGCCCTCTCCCGTTTCGGGATTATAAGGCTTGATGGTATCGTACAGACCGCCGGTTTCGCGGACGATGGGAATCGCCGCATAACGGGATGCGATCATCTGGGACAAACCGCAAGGCTCAGACTTGGAAGGCATGAGGAAGAGGTCAGCCGCCGCATAGATCTGCTTGGACAGCTTCTTGTCAAAGCGGATGAGTGCGCGCACCTTGGTGGGATAACGTCCTTCCAGATACTTGAAGAAGTTTTCGAATTCTTCGTTACCCGTTCCCAATACAACCAACTGCACGTTATCGCCCAGCACCTGATCGATCACGTGCTTCACCAGATCCAGACCCTTGTGAGATACCAGACGGGAGATCATAGCGATCATGGGGATGTTCTCGTCTACGGGAAGACCAAGCTCTGCTTGCAGTGCGGTCTTATTCAGCAGTTTGTTGGAGAACAGCTTATACTTAGGACCAAACTTCGGTCCGATCATATCGGGATCGTTCATGGGATTGTAATAGTCGATGTCAATGCCGTTGACGATGCCGCAAGATTTATATGCATTGTCACACAGAATAGACTCCAGACCTGCCGCAAAGTATGCGGTGCGCAGTTCCTCGCTGTATCGCTGGCTTACCGTGGTCAGACGGTCACAAGCAACAATGGCGCCCTTGGTCAGGTTGACACAGCCGTCAAATTCCAGCAGGGAGAGTGCGCTGTCAGGGAGCGCAAAGACCTCGCCCAGAATATCCTTGCCGTAAATACCCTGATACTCAATATTATGAATGGTATACACGGTTTTGATTCCGTAATGAGGATAACGAACCTTGGCATACAGCACGGTCAGAGCCGACTGCCAGTCATTGGCATGGAGGACGTCGGGAATAAAGCCCACCTTCTCCATCATTTCCATGACAGCCAAAGAGAAATAAGCATAGCGCTCGCCGTCATCATATTCACCGTACAGACGGCTGCGCTTGAAATAATATTCGTTATCAATAAAGTATACGGTCACACCGTCCTTTTCCAGCATCCATACGCCGCAGTATTGGCAACGCCATGCCAGTTGAACGGTAAATTCCGCAATTTTCGTCATTTTTTCCCGCCATGCAGGTGTAATCTTGCCATGGAGGGGCATCACCAGACGAATATCGTCCTCGGGGGAGTATGCCTTCAGCGCCGCGGGCAGAGAGCCCAACACATCGCCCAGACCGCCGGTAGAAGCATAAGGAAGCGCTTCGCCGCCTACGTATAAAATCTTCATAAATGTATTCTCCTTTTGGTAAAATTCAAAGAGAAGGTTGGAGCTCCGCGCTTTGCGAGAGTAAACCGCTCCGCATTCATTATACCATGAAACCCTTAGTTTGTCAATTCCCCTTGGGTACTTTCTGACATCTAAATTCCGTTTAATTCGATAATAATAGGCAAAATTCACAAAAACTTGAAAAATATTTTTGAAATCAGGCTTGTTGTTCACACCATGTTCAGAATATTCTGTTATAATAGATGCAATCACTTGAAAGGACGGATATTCTTATGAAATTCAAAAAAATTGCAACTGCCCTGCTTGCAGGACTGATGGCAGTTACCTGCGTACTGCCTCTTGCCGCTTGTAAAAATGGCGGCCCCGCCAATGATACCGTTGTAACCCAAGGCGAAGCCAAAGTAAAAGTACTGAAAATGGGTCGCGCCCTTGCATCGGTCATTCGCACCGAATCCTCCACCATCCTCATCGACACCGGTGATGTTGAACACACCCAGGACGTCATCTCCTTCCTCAGCGAAAAAGGAGTCACCACCATTGATGCGGTTATCTTCACCAACTACTCCAAGAAGTGCATCGGCGGTATGCCCGATCTGCTGGCTGCCGGCTACACCGTAAAGGCAGTTTATGGCCCTGCTTATAAGAAGGACAGCAGCACCTACGATCTGCTTGCTAATGCCCTGTCCAGCTACAAGCTGACTGTTCAGTCCATCGGCGAACAGCAGGAACTGGCATTCGGTGATCTGAAGCTCACCTGCTACCCTGCCGGCAAGGATTATTCCACTCTGGATGACGAAAACGACGAAGGCAACTCCATGGCTATCGCAATGAACTTCGGCAAGAACAGCATGCTGTTCCCCAGCCGCATTGCAGGCGAGCGTCTGAACGAGCTGACCACCCAGATCAAGGACAAGGACTTTGATTGCATCATGGCTCCCAATTTCGGCGCATACGACGAAAAGCTTCCCGCTTTCCTCAGCGCTGCTAAGGCTGAATACGCAGTCATCGTGGCTTCCAACAGCAATCCTCCTGCAGAAGCTACCCTTCAGGCAATTACCGCAGCAGGTATCGATCAGACAAAGCTCTTCGTTACCAGCAACGGTTCTGTTGAAATCTCCACCGACGGCAACACCTTTACCATCAAGCAGTAATCATCTCAAACAAGCCCGCAAAAGCGGGCTTGTTTTTATTGCAAAAATCCCGATTGCTCGCACATGATTTTTCCCTTTGCCGCATAAAGTGGATTACAACCGACCGACAAAGGAGCAAATCATGAATTCTTCCTCTGTATATGATGAGATCGCCGCCAGATGCGGCGGAAATATTTACATTGGCGTAGTGGGACCGGTCCGCACCGGAAAATCCACCTTTATCAAGCGTTTTTTGGAAACCATCGTTCTCCCCAACATTCCCGAATCCTACGACCGCGAGCGCGCACGTGACGAAATGCCCCAATCTGCCGCCGGCAAGACGGTAATGACCACCGAGCCCAAATTCATTCCCGACAGCGGCGTAGATATTTCGCTGGGCAATCTGCGCCTTTCGGTGAAATTGGTAGACTGCGTGGGCTATATCGTTCCCGATGCCCTTGGGCAAACCGAAAACGGCAAGCCGCGAATGGTCATGACCCCGTGGAGTCCCAATCCTCTTCCCTTCGGAGAAGCCGCAGAGATCGGCACCCGAAAGGTGATTACCGATCACTCCACCATCGGCGTTTTGGTAACCACTGACGGCTCTATCACCGAGCTTCCTCGCGCAGGCTACGAGGAAGCGGAACGACGGGTGGCATCCGAATTGACGGCGCTGGGCAAACCCTTTGTAGTAGTGCTGAACTCCGCCCATCCCGAAGATCCTGCCGCCGAGGCACTGGCATTGGAGCTGGAAGAGCGTTACTCTGCCCCCGTTGCCCTGGTAAGCTGTCAGACCTTGGATGCCAATGACATCATGCATATTTTAGAGCTGGTGCTTCACCAATTTCCCCTACGCGAAGTTGGAATCACGCTCCCCGATTGGGTAACGCTGTTGGAAGCCGATCATCCCGTGCGTAAGAAGCTTCAAGATGCACTTTTAACCGCCGCCGCAAAGATCACTCGTGTGGGCGAAGCGGAGCAGGTATTCGCTGCACTCTCCCAAGAGGAATACATTGAATCTGCCCAATTACAGAGTCTGGATTTGGGCATCGGACGCGGAGAGGTGGTCCTGACCCCTCCCGATTGGTTATACTATCAGGTATTGTCGGGCTGGACGGGGCTATCTCTTGCCAATCAGCGGGATTTGGTGGCTACCTTCCGAGATCTTGCTTCCATCAAGAAACGATACGACAAGATTGCAGGCGCCCTCTCTCAAGTGGAAGCCTGCGGTTATGGGATCGTAGAGCCAGACATCGCCGATATGCGCTTGGAGGATCCCAAGATCGTTCACCATTCGGGGGGATATGGGGTAAAGCTGAAGGCGAGTGCCCCTTCTATTCACATGATCCGCGCCAACATCGAGACCGAAATCTCTCCCGTAGTGGGCACGCAACAGCAGAGCGAGGATCTGATCAAGTAACTGCTGTCCGAGGTCGAAGAAAATCCCACCAAGAACTGGTCCACCAATCTGTTCGGCAAGACCCTCCAAGAATTAGTCAACGAAGGC
>JAZRIH010000199.1:0-3578 GCA_045645175.1 Eubacteriales bacterium
TCTACCGCGCCCGAGCGAACCAATGCTTCGGTGATTTCCAGTGCCTGCTCTGCGGAGTCGGGCTGAGAAACCAGCAGTTCGTTGATGTTGATGCCCAGATTCTGCGCATACACGGGATCCAGAGCGTTTTCCACGTCGATGTAAGCGGCAATGCCGTCCTTCTTCTGCACCTCTGCAACGCAATGGAGCGCCAGAGTGGTTTTACCGGAGGATTCGGGACCGAAGATCTCGATGACTCTGCCCTTCGGCAGACCGCCGATACCCAGTGCAAGGTCCAGAGTCAGAGAGCCGGTAGATACTGCGGTGACATTCATGGATGTATTCTCGCCCAGCAGCATAATGGATCCCTTGCCGTATTCTTTTTCAATATTATTGATCGCTGTGTCCAGCGCTTTTTTCTTATCGCTTTCGCCTTCTGCGGCAGTCACTGCCGCCTTTTTTGCTTTTGCCATGTTTTATTTTTGGAACCCTTTCTGTAGAAAGGGTTCCAAACCTCCCAAAGACTTTTTATAAGCAAAATTGCTTTGCAATTTTGCAGGATATATTAATTTTAGATTGATTAAATGTTTTGGCTGGTAGAACCCCAACCGATTATCCAACTGCGCCTGCCCAGGTATGGGTATCCAGCTTCCACTTGCCATCCTGCTTCAGCACACGGACTTCCATGATCTTATGCTCACCGTCTTTGCCGATGGAGTATTCCAGCTCTGCTTCAATGATGGTGGTAGTAGACCGCTTCACCACAGCAGTTTTGGGATACATAATCGCATCCAGCTTATAGGGAGGATGATTGAGAGTAACGTCGATCTGCAGATCGCCTACCTTATTGTCCTGCTTGAAATCGCAGAAGCGAGCCATCATATCGCCGGTATTTACAAAGGCATAGTCACAGATGGCTGCTGCCAACAAAGTGCTGTACACTTCCTCGATGTCGGCTTTCAGGGCAGCGGTGCTGTGATAAGGAGCATCCTCGCTGACACGGTAATATTTGCAGGTATCGCTGATCTTTTCATCCTCTTTGGGAGTGTCCTTGGTGGTGAAGCCATCACCCCAGATATAGCGGTTGAGCTCTACATCTCTTTCCAAAAGGGGAGTGAGGATTGCTACCGCATCGGCATCGGTCATAGGACCTTTACAACCTGTCAGGGTAAATGCAGTCAGGAGTGTGGTAAGAGCAAGGAAGATCGCACCGATTCTTTTCATGCTTCCACCTCTGCGTCCTCTTCACTTTCTACCTTGGCAAAGTTGACGATTCTTGCACCTTCATCCAGACGCATGACGATGACACCGCCCGCAGATCTGCCGTAAACAGAGAGATCGGAAGCGTTCACACGGATCATGGTACCGGTACTGGTGATCAGCATCAGGTCGTCGTCCTCGGCAACGGTGGCAATGCCTGCCAGCTCGCCGGTCTTATCGCTGATGTTGTGACAGATCACGCCCTTACCGCCGCGGTTATGGCAGGTAAAGTCATCGAACTTGGTGCGCTTACCGAAGCCGCCTTCGGTGATGGTTACCAGTGTCTTGGTATCGTCTACCAGAGTTACGCCTGCAACATAGTCACCGTCCTCCAGACGGATACCTCTTACACCTCTTGCGCTTCTGCCCATGGGACGTGCATCCTGCTCGTCGAAGCGGATCGCATTACCGCCACGGGTTGCAATGATTACATGATCCGAACCGGAAGTATGACGCACATAAACCAGCTCGTCACCCTCGTCCAGGGACAGCGCGATCTTACCGCCCTTACGCTGAATTGCAAACTCAGCCAGAGAGGTACGCTTAACCGTACCGTTCTTGGTTACGAACAGCAGATATTCGTTCTCATCGAAATCGGGAACGCTGATCATAGCGGTGATCTTTTCGTCCTCGCCCATTTCCAAGAGGTTGACGATATTGGAGCCCTTGGCAGTTCTGCCTGCTTCGGGAACTCTGTATGCCTTGATGGTATAAACCTTACCCGCATTGGTAAAGAGCATCAGATGGGAGTGGGTATCCACAGCGATTACCTGCTCCACGAAATCCTCTTCCTTGGTGGTCATACCGATAATACCCTTGCCGCCACGCTTCTGCGCAGAATAAGAATCGCTGTTCTGACGCTTGATATAGCCTGCATGGCTCATGGTGATGACACAGGTATGGCGATCGATGAGATCTTCCAGAATGATCTCGTCTTCCATGGGCATGATCTCGGTTCTGCGGGAATCGTTATACTTGCGCTTGATCTCCAGCATATCGTCCTTGATGATACCGTTGATTCTGGCAGGATCGCCCAAAATAGCGGTGAAGTCCTTCACCTGCTCTGCCAGCTTGGCAAGACGGTCCTCGATCTTGTCCCGTTCCATGCCGGCAAGTCTGCCCAGAGGCATTTCCACGATGGCAGTTGCCTGCGCCTCAGAAAGACCCTTGCCCACAGACTCGTAATCGCCCAGTTCGGTGAACTTGTCGATGAGATCCTCGGGACGGAATGCGTTCATCAAATTAACCTTTGCATCGCTGACGCTGGTAGATGCACGGATGATGGAGATAACCTTATCAATATTATCCAGCGCGATCTTGTAGCCCTCGAAGATGTGCATCTCCTTCATGGCTTTTTCCAGATCGAACTTCACACGGCGAACCACAACTTCCTGCTGGTGAGTGATGTAGTGGGTGAGAACCTCTTTGAGGGTCAGCACCTTAGGCACACCGTTCACAATGGCAAGCATATTCACCGCGCAGGTATCCTGCAGCTGAGTAAACTTGTACAGCTGATTGAGGATCACGGGACCGTTGGCATCACGGCGATATTCTACTACAACTCTCAGACCTGCTCTACCCGATTCGTCACGGATAGCGGTAATGCCTTCGATCTTCTTTTCCTTGACGCAATTTGCCATGGCTTCCACCATCAGAGCTTTATTGACGCTGTAAGGAATTTCGGTAATGATGATGCGGTTCTTGTTTTCCTCTATCTCTGCCTTTGCTCTGACAGGGATGCGACCCTTACCGGTGGCATAGGCTTCAATGATACCTGCCGTACCGCAAATGGTTGCACCGGTGGGGAAATCGGGACCCTTGATGTATTCCATCAGCTCGGTCACGTCTGCATCGGGATGATCCATCAGATGGATGGTACCGTCGATGACCTCGCCCAGATTATGAGGGGGAATATTGGTAGCCATGCCCACGGCGATACCCATAGAGCCGTTTACCAGCAGATTGGGGAAACGGGCGGGGAGCACGTCAGGCTCACGGAGCTTATTATCAAAGTTGGGGGAGAAGTCAACGACCTCTTTTTCGATGTCGGTGAGCATCTCGTCAGCGATCTTGCTGAGTCTTGCCTCGGTATAACGGTAAGCCGCAGCCTGGTCGCCGTCGATGTTACCGAAGTTACCGTGACCTTCCACCAGCGTGTATCGCATATTGAAATCCTGGGCAAGACGGACCATGGCATCATATACCGATGCGTCACCGTGAGGGTGATAACGACCCAGCACGTTACCAACTGTGGTCGCCGACTTACGGAAGGGCTGATTGTAGGTCAGATGATCCTCATACATTGCATAAAGGATTCGTCTGTGTACCGGCTTCAGACC
>JAZRIH010000200.1:0-14791 GCA_045645175.1 Eubacteriales bacterium
CCTGATTAACCAGAGGCTCAACGAGAGAAATGATGGAATCGTAGGTATGAGTGTACGAACTGTGTTTGCCGTCATACTTAGCGATACCTGCGCCCAGAGCGAGTACGATGTCAACATCATAGGGATTAACTTCGTAGGTAACACTGGGAACGGGGAAGAGCTGGGGAGTGCCGGGATTGCCATTGCTGTCTACAGGGTAGAGAGCCGCAAAGCGGTTGGTATCAATTACATAGGTACCTGCTTCACCGCACTTGTCGATCAGTTCCAGATCGTAAGTCAGAGCTACTCTATCCTTCATGGAAACATCGGTATGGAAGTTCCAGTCGAAGTACTCGCCTTCCTTGCCATCGCCGTAATAGTAGTCCAGAGAGAACTTTCTTTCGCCGTCAGCATTCAGGAAATCATAAGTAGCTTCAATGATCTTACCATTGGCATCGGTCTTAGAACCGGTCATAACAGTGGTGTATTCCACGCCGTTCACTGCCAGCTTGATGGTATCGGCATCGGTGATAAACTCGAAGTTTCCTTCCTTTGCATCGTAACCGATGGCGTCAGTTACCTTGGAGCCGTCAGAAACAGTGTACAGGATCTTTTCCTTAATAGGATCGAAGAATGCCTTATCGGTAGCAGTGGAGTTGTTAACAGCTTCAAGGCCGTGACCTGCTTTGCGAGCCAACATATTCATAAAGCTGTGACCAATGTACTGCTGAGTCCAAGTTACATTATGGCCGTATACCGCGCCGTTAGGGTTTACAGTGCCATCTGCATAAACACCATTGGTATACTCAGGCTTCATCTGGTTATAAATGGGATAGAAGTTGATACCGGTACCGGTGATTTCTTCATCGATAAAGTTGCTTGCTTCCCACATTGCACGTTCATAGGAGATCGCGTGCTGTACATTTGCAGCAAGATTAGACGCAGAGCCAGTCAAACTACCTCTCTTCATGTAAGGAACATTAGCAAAATCAAAACCATTATCCAGAGCCAACTGGGTTGCAGTGTGAATGTATACACCATAGGATTTAAATGTTGTTTCATCGTCATGCTTCGAGTCTTGACCCAAGTATGTACCAGAATACCAGTCATTGTAGCCAAAGGAATAGTCGGTGGTATCCAGAATGTTGTAAACAACCTTGTCGCCAGCTACAACGTCAGCCTTTGCCCACTGATCAATTACTTCCCAGTAAGCATCCCAGTCTCTGTAGTCATTATATGTAGTAAATGCATAGGGAATAGGATAGTTGTTGGGATTGTAGTTACGAGCCTGCATCCATGCCTTGTAGCCATAGAAATACTTGCCCGCATCTTCAGAACCATTGATTGCTACGGGAACAGTGGAGAAAATCTCATTGTTCTCGCCAACATTAAAGTTGTAGGTATGACCGGAAGATACCAGAACCAGATGCTGACGTTCAGGATGATCTGCAAGTTCAGATGCTGCGAACATGTTCTTTGCAATCTGCAAAGCGTTTTCCATGTTTTCGCCGCCGTATCTGCCGCTGGCTGCATCGATAGCTGCTCTCAAGTCGTCGCGGAAGTCAGATTCGAGCTTTCCCACGGTATCGTACTTGGTCAGCTCCATAACAGGCTTGTCGTCGTAAGAGAAAGGTACAAAGCCAAAGCTTACGGGTACACCTGCTGCAATAGCTTCCTTAAAAGTGTGGTACAAACTCTCAACCATCAGGTCATTTTCAACCTGATCCTTCTCCAGATATGCACCTGCAACGTAAATGATATCCACGCCCAGAGCAACCTCATCAGCAGGTACGCTCAGCATAATCTTGGCAATGTCGTTTTCAAAAGATACAAGTTCCTTGTTAAGCGGATAATTATTCCCTACTTCTTCAGGAGGCTGGGGAATATAAGATCCACTGGTTTCATTTGCAAATACGGGCAGCATAGTGCCGAAGCACATTACAAGCGCCAGCATTGCACAAAGCATTTTTGTGAATTTTCTTGCCATGTTTTTATTCTCCTTTCAATAATTGAAAAAGAACAAAACACTGGCGGCCGGGCTGCCTTAGTATTAAATTAAATTGTTGAATGAAATATAATTTAAGACCTTAGGCCCCATAGCTTTGCGTCCCCTCCTTTCGAAAAGTTTGCCCTTTTCATGTATTTCATTCGCTTTTTTCGCGCAGAACGTTCGAACCTCTTTCCGCGCAAACCTGACTGCTTCTTGACATGAATTTTAATTTACAGACAGGCCAAAAGAAACGTGACGTCAACATTCATTCCCTTTGTACCCATAGTATACAACCCGCCAGTTACAAAAACAGTCACATTTTGTATTCAGATAAATATTTTTTGATTTTTTTTGAAATATTTTGTGACACGAATCCGTGTTTTCATAAACAAAACAAGACCCATTGCATAGCAATGGGTCTTTTCTGCTCAGTTCTTTGCTTCTACGATCTTTACGCCGCCCTGCCAATGCACCTCAACAGTAACAGGTGCATCGCATTTCACGATGATATTGGGCTCTTCCTCGGCAGACTCTCTCGCCTCGCAAATGAGATCCACGGTCAGATCGCCCAAAGGATACTGCTCCACACCGTGACGGTCGGTGAGGTTCACGTGCCAGACGATCTTGCCCTCTCTCGCCAAGGGGCGAATACCGAAGACATATTCCATCATGATGCTGACGGGGAACAATCCCGACCAACCTACGAATGCATCCTTGGCAGGCCGTCCCTGATGAGCGCTCTCGGGAGCGTAATTTTCCCAAAGGGTGTGGGTTTCGTTAAACACCTTCACTACGTTGTCCAGACAGTTGCAGGCGATTTCGTGGGCCATCGCTTCGTAGCCGTTCTTTTCCAAACCCTTGAGCACCATATAATTGGTGGGCGCCCAAATGGCACCTCTCCAATAATCGCCGCTGGATTTCACATAGGCAGGATGATCTGCCGACAGAGAAGGGACTCTGCAGGGACGCTTGAACTCATTTTCGTTGTCCAAATGGGCAACAAATCGCTCCAAGCGATCGGCAGGGATCACATCAGCGATCAACGCCCAATATGCACCGATGGATTTTACTCCGTTCAGCTTGCCGTTTTTATAGAGGTCATAATAATAAGCGTCCTCTTCACTCCACAGCTTTTCGTTGATCACCTTGGTGAGGTTCTCGATCTCCTCTTTCAGGAGTGCAATGCCGTGCTCGCCGTCACGCCCCAAAATCTCAGCCATCTGCACCAAAATTTTCGCAGACAACACCTGCTGGATACAGGTATCCGCCCACACCATGTGACCGTGGGAGAAGATGAAGTGATATTCAGGCTGCAAACGGGGCTGGTTATCCATGCCACATCCCCAACCGGTAGACCAATAGGAGCCGTCCCGCCAGGTGTGGTTTTCTCTCAGCCACAGATGATACGCAAGGAGCGGATCGAAGATCTTGGAAAGGCGGTCCAGATCTCCGGTCTGACAGTAGTATTCCCATTCAGACCACGCCATGACGTTGGGACCGGTAGAAGAGGGATCGTGACGGGAAAAATGCTCACCCACCTCATACTCGCAGATCTCACGGCAGATGAAGCCGTCCTTGTGCTGATGAGAGTAGAGGTTGTCCAGGGTTTTCTGGAAAGAGAAGATTTTGTCCGCATATTTGCCGAACATTACGATAAACGAGGAATCCCACATAAAGAGGAATCCGTTGAAAGCGGTATCGATGTAATTGGACACAAAACCCGCTTTTTTGTCGGCTTTCCGCAGATTACGGAAAGCGATCTGCCATGCGTAATCGTAGCAGTCGATGGCATCGCTATGGCCGTCCCAAAGGGGTTTGGGCAACCGATCCTTCACCTCGTCGTAAGTAGGCAGGGGTGCATCCTCGGCATCCATGCGCAAAAATACGTTTCTTCGCACATAAGGGGAATCGGGATAGGACATATCATTATTGACTTTATAAAGTTCCATAGTAACCTCCCAGCGTAAATAGTGTAACCAAACACAGATTACCTTATTATAGCATAGACGGATAGAGATGTCAAGATTGCACAATCATCATCTTTCTTCCTTAATAATTTATCGCAAACAACTTGACTTTTCTTTCATATAGATATATAATACAATGTACATTCAACCTGCTTTTCATCCACAAATATATACTTTAAGGAGAACTTGACACATGAAGAAATTTCTCATTCTGTTTTTGTCTTTCATCATGATTCTGTCTATGGCTGCCTGCAGCGACGCTGCCTACATGGGCGACGAAGATGATGAAGATAATGATGACAGCGACTCTCACAAGCACGTCTGGATCGATGCTACCTGCTCCCAACCCAAGACCTGCAAAGAATGCGGTTCCACCCGCGGCGATCCTCTTGAGCATAACTATGAGGGCAATGTCTGCACCCTTTGCGGCGATAAGCTCCCCAGCAAGGGTCTGGCATATGAAGTAACCGAAAGCGATGGCGAAACCTATGCTACAGTAATCGGCATCGGTGAATGCACTGACACCGACATCGTTATCGAATCCACCTACGAGGGTTACCCTGTCACTCGAATTGCTGCAGAGGCATTCTATGACAATAATCAATTGACCAGCGTTGTAATTCCTGACAGCGTTACCACCATCGCAGCCAATGCATTTTATTCCTGCGACTCTCTGGAGAGCGTAAAGATCGGCAAAAATGTAAACTGGATCAGCGACTACGCATTTGAAGATTGCTCTTCCCTGTCCACTATCATTATTCCCCAGAGCGTACTCCACATGGGTTATAACGTATTTGACAGCTATACTCTTTCCCACATCTACTGTGAAGCTGCCGAGCAGCCCGAAGATTGGGATTATTGGTGGAACGAATCCAATGCTACCGTTCATTGGGGTCTGGATATTAGCTGGGAATATGTTGACGGCACTCCCGCCCACAAGCACGTATGGATCGATGCAACCTGCACCCAAGCACAGTATTGCGATACCTGTGGTATGGAAGGCGAACAGGCAAAGGGACACAAGTTTGCTGCTGCTACCTGCGCTGCTCCCGAAACCTGTACCGTCTGCGGCGAAACCCAAGGCAATGCTATCGGTCATAATTTCGAAGGTGATTCTTGCACCATTTGTAACGGAAAGAAGCCCAGCGAAGGTCTGGAAATGTATTTTGACTGGGATGACGGATTCTATGTTGTCTCCGGACTTGGAACCTGCACCGATCTGGATATTGTCATTCCTGATATCTACGAAGGTTATCCTGTAATTAAAATCGACAGCAGAGCATTTGCGAATGAAGACCGTCCCAAGACCATTTATGTTCCCGACAGCATCATCTCGATTGGCAATTCTGCCTTTTCCAATTGTCGCAACTTGACTGAGATCAGACTGCCCAACGGCATTACCTCTATCAATAGCTATACCTTCAGCGGCTGTAGCTCTCTGAGTATCATTACAATTCCCGAAAGCGTCACTTCCATTTGCTCTTACGCATTTAGCAACTGTACCGCATTGGGTTCTATCATTATTCCCAACAGCGTCACCCTGCTGGAGTCCAACGCATTTTACTATTGCACCAATCTGAGCTCTGTTACTCTGTCCGAAAACCTGACCGTCATTTACGGTGAAACCTTCAGAGGCTGCTCCGCTTTAACTTCGATTGTAATCCCTAATCTGGTTACTACCATTGAATCGCGAGCATTCGCCGGTTGTTCTTCTCTGGTTTCCGTTACTCTGCCCAACAATCTAACTACACTCGAAAGCCATGTATTCTCCGAGTGCACTGCTCTGACTACCATTGTAATCCCCGACAGCGTTACCGAATTTGACTCCTACATGTTCGAGAACTGCACCGCTTTGACTTCTGTCACCCTGCCCTCCGGTCTGACCTCTCTTCCTTCCTATACTTTTTCCGGTTGTACCGCTCTGACTACCATCGTACTTCCCGACGGTATCACTGTGATCTCCCAGAAAGCATTCCTGAACTGCACTTCTCTGTCTGACATCACCTTCCCCTCCAAATTGGTGACCATCGAAAACTACGCATTCAATAACTGCTCCTCCTTGGTTTCTGTTACTCTTCCCGCAAGCGTGGCGGAAATCAACATCGGCGTATTCTGCGGATGCACTTCCCTGACTTCTTTCACTTCTCCCGAACTGGTTATCAGTATTGCAGATTATCTCTTCAGCGGATGTACTTCTCTGAAAGAGGTAAACCTTACTTCCAATGTATATTCCATTGGATTTTATGCATTTGAAAACTGCGACAGCTTGGTATCCATCTTCATCCCCGCATCGGTTACCGAAATCTCCAGCCTTCCTTTCTACCATTGCGACGGACTGAAGACCATTTACTGCGAAGCAACCCAAGAACCCTCCGATTGGAATAGCGATTGGAATTACTACACCTTTTGGGGTCAAGAGTTCAATGTAAAATGGGGCTCTACCCGCGATTGATTCCATTTTACATTTCTACAATAATTGAATCAATTCCGTAAAAGGAGCATCTATGGATGCTCCTTTTACTCTTTTAGAGCCCTTGACAAATTATCGAAAGAAGAGTATAATAATATTACTAACTTTTTCGTGAAAAATCATATTTAAAAGGAGTATTCAAATGAAAAAACTTGTCACTTTACTGTTGGCAGCAACCACTCTGCTGACTGTTGCAGCTTGCAACAAAAACGAAAATCCTGCTGATCACCAGCACGAATGGCAGGACGCTTCCTGTATCGCTCCCAAGACCTGTAAGGGTTGCAATGCTACCGAAGGCGAAGTTCTCCCTCACAATTTCGTTGACGGTGTATGCCATAACTGCGGCGAAAAGCATCCCGGCAGCGCAGGCCTGGAATTCGTTCAGTACGATGGCACCCTGGCAGTCAGCGGCATCGGCACCTGCACCGATAAAGATATCATCATCCCCGCTACTTACAACGGTATCCCTGTTACCGCCATCGACAATCTGGCATTCCTGGGTTGCGAAACCATTGAGAGCATCATCATTCCCGAAGGTGTTACTGCTATCGGCGACCGCGCATTCCTGCAATGCTTTAATCTCCATTCCGTTGCTCTGCCCAATGGCGTAGAATACATTGGCGAACTGGCATTCAGTGAATGCGAAATTCTGCAAAATATCAAACTGCCCACCACACTAGTCTCTATCGGCAACGAAGCATTCAAGGATTGTGTCAGCCTGATTGAACTGGCTATTCCCGAGGGCGTTACTGTCATCGGCGCCAACACCTTCTACGGTTGCAAAATGCTGGAGACCCTCACTCTCCCCTCTACCCTTACTGACATTGAGGAAGCAGCGTTTGGCTTCTGCGAAAGCCTCAGAAGCATCGAAATTCCCGATAGCGTTGTCAACTTCGGCAGCGACATCTTTGCTTGCTGCTCTTCGCTGGAAAGCATCACCCTCCCCGAGGGCATTACCCAGATCGGCACTTGGACTTTCTTGGGCTGCGAAAAATTGGAAACCATCAATCTCCCCTCCACCATCGTGTCCTTCGGCTACGGCGTCTTTGAATACAGCGGTTTTGTAACCGAGATCAATTTTGCAGGCACCACTGCACAGTGGAATGCGATCCAGTTTAACGAGGCATGGAACGCCAACTCTCCTTTGTCTGTCGTTCACTGCAAAGACGGCGATGTACCCGTTTATCCTTACTACGGCGAATAATTCCCCATAATTCAACTCAGAACAGGAGCGCAAACGCGCTCCTGTTCTTTTGCCCTTGACAAATATGCTCTGAACTTGTATACTATTGGTATATCCTATCCCCTATCCACGGAGTACGCTATGATCCGAAAAGCTTATTTGGAGATCACCAACATCTGTAACCTCTCCTGCACTTTTTGCCATAAAACATCCCGTCCCCTGCGTCAGATGACCATGGACGAATTTGAGCTCCTCTCCGACCGACTCGCAGGAATTCCTCATCTCTATTTCCATTTGATGGGGGAACCTACCATCCATCCCCTGCTCCCCCGCTTTATTCAGCGGGCAAGAGAAAAGGGATTTTTGCCCATGCTCACCACCAATGGCTCCCTCCTTGCCACCAAAGGTGCCTCTCTGCTTGAACATCTCCCCCATAAAATCAGCATTTCCCTTCATGCACCTGCCGCTAATCCTGCCTTTGCCAAAGAAGGATATCTGGACACCTGCATCGCCTTTGCCAAGGAAGCATCTGCAAAGGGATGCATCATCGCTCTGCGATTGTGGAATCTGGGCAGCACCGAAGAAGCTCAAAATACCGCTATCTTAGACCGTCTTCATGAAGCATTTCCGGGTGAATGGTCGCCCGTCCGCCGCGGAAACGGCTATCAACTTGCGCCCAAACTCTTTTTGGAATGGGGGGAAGAATTCGACTGGCCCGACCCTTCCGCCCCCGCCCTTCCCCGGGATGCCGACCTCTTTTGCTACGGCCTGCGAGATCAGATCGGAATCCTCTCCGACGGCAGAGTAGTCCCCTGCTGTCTGGATGCCGACGGCAATCTGGAACTGGGCAATCTCTTTACCCAGCCACTGAGCGAAATCCTCGCCTCCCCCCGCGCTCGCGGAATCTACGATGGGTTCACCCGCCACCGCGCCACCGAAGATCTTTGCCGCCGATGCGGTTACGCCCGCCGATTCACCGATCATAATAAGAAATGAAGCTTTTATGAAAAAAAACTTACCAATCCTAATCATTGCCCTCCTTTTGGTATGCGTAGGATTTCTCGCGCTGACTCTTCACTTTCGACCGAGTCCTACCTGTCTGGGCGTAGAGATTGTCGCGGACAAGACACTCTCTCAATTTACCGCAGAGCGACAGCAGGTCAATCTGCTTGACCATCCTATTTTGCTCAACGGAACAGCCGTTGCAATTGACGACGCTACTCAAACGCTCTACCTCCCTCAAGCCATCTCCAGCAATACCTCCCCCGCCGATCTGGTAGGACAGCTTTCGACATCGGGGGACTACAAGCTGTATTTTGAAAAGGATTCAGCATTTGATAATTTAGCACAGGCAATGGCAGACAATCACCCGTTTACTCTACTGGTTTGCAACGATACCGCCTATATGCGATATCGGGTAATCTTCTCTCCCTTCCCGATCCTTAATATGACCGCTTCCGACTCCCATACCGAAAACCAAGAAGAAGTATTTTCGGGAATGTTCACCGCTTTCATGGCAAACGGTCAAGAGGAAAACTACACCATCCAATCCACCCCCGCAGAATGGCATATTCGCGGCAATTCCTCCTTAGTACTTCCTAAAAAATCATGGCGGCTTTCCCTGAAAGATAAAGACGGCGACAAGAAAAATCTCTCTCTTGCGGGGCTGGGACGGGACGATGACTGGATCCTCAATCCCATGTCACGAGATGATCTCAAAATCCGAGAACGCTTTATCGGCGATTTGTGGAATCAACTCTCAAATGAACCCCTTCTTTCCATGAGCGAAGGCGAGTATGTGGAACTGATCATCGACGGCAAGTATAGCGGTCTGTACCTTCTGCAACGACGGATCGATCGTAAATTTCTTTCATTGAATGAGAAGGATATTCTTCTGAAAGGAAAGAATTTCAACAATCCTCCTTCCGCGGAATACGCAATGGAGGTAGTCCACTCCCCCGCAGGTTCGTGTGACGCCTATGCCATCGCCACGCCTTACTTCAAGCATTCTGCACCCGGCACAATTGATCTTGCCAATTACACAGATATTGAACTGCTGATCAATCTTTGCTATCTCCCCGACAATGTGAAGTTCAAAAACACCTATTACCTGTGGAAGCAGGAAGGAAAAGGATTTTCCCTGCATTTTCTCCTTTGGGATGTGGATATGTCCTTGGGATTTGATTACAAAGAAGGCGTTTTCCTCAATACCAATCTGCTAAACGAAGCCAAGATCCTCCACCGACAAGAGTACGATGCCTTATCTTCCTATTATCCCGATTTGGACAGACAAATGGCTCTGCGCTGGCAGGAACTGCGAAAAACGCAGATCAATTATGAAGATTTGGAAAATCAAATCCTTTCCTTGCGATCTGAATTGCAAAGCAGCGGTGCGCTCCTGCGTGACTTTGACACATGGGGCGGTTACGCTACAGGTTGGGATACCGAGGAATTACTGCTGAACTTTTTGAAGGGCAGGATCGAACAGTTGGACGAGTATTTTCAGACCATACTGGATGAAGAATAACAAAGAAGCTCACCCAAACGGGTGAGCTTCTTTATTTCATTCAATTCGGGGTAGGAATGACTCCATCCGGCGGAATCTGATAATAACAGGCATGCATTGCTTTATAATCCTCCCAGATCTTGCGAACCTGTTCTTGGGTCAGCACACCTTGAGCATAGGCGGTTGGCAAATCATAATGGGTGTAATTGAAAAACACCGACAAACCATAATTATACCCACAACGGAATTCATATCCCGCAACCGTTTCACTATATACCGGCGTTAAACCGGTAAGGATCGGATATTCCACACAGTAGTCATAATTGAAATAGCATACGATTATATCATCGTACCGTTTTCTGAATGCGCCAAACTCGATATCGTTAATGGTATATTCCTCGGGCAGATCGTTTTTTACGACTTTCCAGATATACTTCCAAATAAAGCGTTCTTCGGTAGATTGTCCCACATAAGCATACAACAAATCTCTCTCGTCAACAGGCTCCTCTGTGATGATGCGATCACTGTCTACCGTATCCAAACTCACCACATCCGTACTCACTGTTCCTCCCACGGGAGATGTTCCTTCAAACAATCCCGGAAGCAGGAGCAGCAATCCCAAAAACAAGCTGATTGCCACCACGTACACTGCTACCGCTTTGGCAAATTTCCGCACGTGAAATCCCGCTGTATACCGATTTGCGGTCTGCGGCAGCGGCGTACCGCTCTTCACGGCTTCCACCAATTTATCAGGTGCAGTTACCATGCGGTCAATGCCGTCAAATTGTTCTCTCAACTCATCATTTTTCGGTAGTTTTTCCCGTTCAGACATCAATTCCCTCTCCTTTCAGTTGTTCTTTCAGTAAATTTCTGCCTCGATTCAGCCGCACACGGAAGGTTCCGTAGCGCAGACCAAGGGCGTTTGCGCACTCTTCCGCCCCTATCCCCTCTATGTAATAAAGCTGAAGGGGAATGCGGTATTTGGCAGGCAGACGCAGCATCGCCTCATAGACACCCAACTTTTCTTCGGGTAGGCTCAGTGTAGGACTGACCTCCTCCAGGCTCAAGGTAGAATGGCGAAAAGATGCGATCCGATAGCTTTTACAGCAGACCAGCGTAGTACGAATCAGCCACGCCTTGCGATGCTCCTCTTCCCGAAACTCTCGCTCTTTTTGAAACAGTCGCAGAAAGACATCTTGAAACACTTCTTGGGCATCTTCCTCTTTTTGTGTCCGCGCAAGAGCGATTCGCCATACCATATTGGCATACCGATCCACAACGGCGTTGCGTTCATCTTGTAAATCAATCATCTCCCAAACCTCCTTTCACCTATAACTCTTGAAAAATCGGGAAATTGTTACAACCGAAAAAGAAAATTTTTCAAAAAATCCCTTGCCCGATCGGGCAAGGGATTCAATCATCACTTATCGAGCAAATGTGGTAGAATTGATGGCGATAATTAAACCGCTTACATTATCTCCCGAGATCATATAATTGCTCTCGTCGCCTACAACGGCAACATTTACAGTAGGCGCACCCGCCTCTGCTTCCGCGTAGTAGATCCACCATTCATTGCCTTCTGTATCATTCACCTTGAAATTGCTTACAAAGGTGTAAGACTTCACTGCTTCCAGATAACCGTTAAGATCTACAGACAGCTTATTCATGGCTGCAGCATGGGGAATGCCTACATAACGGAAGGTGGAGTATTTATTGGTATCTCTCACCCAAATATATCCATATTTATAAGCATTGGCTCTCAACCATTCGTAATATGCCTTTTGACTGTTATGCGTGAGGGTATACTGAGAACCGTTCACATAGCATTGGAGGTCTACCACCATACCGGTAGAATGCTCCATGGCTTCCAGATCGTCCTGACTGGTGATCGCCGTCATATTCGCCTTATAATAATAGGCATTGCGCACCTGCAAGCCATTTCCTACATCTGCGCACAGCTGCTTGGCCATTGCCTGGAATGCATTGTTGGCATCCTTGCTGAGATAAAGATTGTAGTGAGTTCTGCTGTAATCAGACGATTCGGGCACTACCGAAAATCCCAGTTTTTCCGCCTTATCGGCATTGAGCTCCCGATAGTTGATCAGACCATCCCGAAGATAAAAGTGGGATTCGTCGATGAGAAGCAGCGCACCTTGATTAATTGCACTATGCTCCACATCAATATACGAGGGCTTAATGATCTCGGGATCATTACCCGGATCGGTCTTATCGGTGGTTTGCTTCGGGGGGACGGTTGTAGTCACTGCAGGTTTATCGCCAGTTCCATTGGGATCGGTTGTAGTTTCGGGTCCCGAACGGTTGGCAAACACGATAATAACCGTGGAAACCAGAATCAAAATTACGATCATCACCAGCAAAATGGAAGCAATGAGAATACCCGTGATCTTTGGATTATATACATTGGATTTCTGTGCCATACTAATTCCTCCTTGGAGTATCCAAAAATTATCCATATCATTGTTATATTCATTATAGCCCAAGCAATTGAATAAATCAATACAAAATTAGAAAACTTTTGTGAATTTTCCTCAAAAATACAGACACAGAATCGTCATCTTCTGCAAAAATACACATCGCCACAATTGTTTTTTTTGATAAAACACTTGACAAATCACCCAAATCGTGCTACAATAAAGCGTACTTTTAGTACATTCGGAAGGTTAACACCATGAACATGATTGCATTTGCAGCATGCTATTTCGGTTACTTTTATTTCGGCTTGAAATAAAAGCATTTTGTGCTGCAACGATTGTTGTACCTATACGATACATCTCTCCGCAGCTCGTCTGCGGATTTTTTATACATTTCCTGAAACGAGGTTATTTCCATGATCGCTGTACTGAGAAACGGCACTGCCGACGCCCAAAGAGATAATTTAATAAATTGGCTTCGCGCCCAAGGACTGACTGTCCATGTTTCCGAGGGTCAGTCTAAAACGGTTCTGTGTCTGATCGGCGACACTTCTCGTGTAGACATGGATCTTTTGTCGGGACTGGAGATCGTGGAACAGGTGACTCGCATCTCCGAGCCTTTCAAAAGCGCAAACCGTAAATTTCACCCCCAAGACACCGCTGTCTGCATCCCCACGCCCGATGGAGCTGTCCGAATCGGCGACGGCAGCTTCGGTATGATCGCAGGCCCCTGCTCTGTGGAAAGCGAGGAGCAGATCTGCACTATTGCCAAAGCGGTCAAAGCCGCAGGCGCAAACATGCTCCGCGGGGGCGCATTTAAGCCCCGCACTTCCCCTTACGATTTTCAGGGTATGGGCGCAGAGGGAATCGATCTCCTGCTCAAAGCCAAAGCCGAAACCGGTCTGCCGGTTGTCACCGAAATCATGTCCATTGCCCACATTGATCTGTTTGCAGATATTGATGTGATTCAAGTCGGCGCAAGAAATATGCAGAATTTTGAACTGCTTAAGGTACTGGGTAAATCCAATAAGCCCATTCTCTTGAAGCGAGGATTGTCCGCAACATTGAAAGAAATGCTCATGAGCGCCGAATACATTATGGCAGGCGGCAACGAGCAGATCATCCTTTGCGAGCGCGGCATCCGTAGCTTTGATCCCTACACCCGCAACGTGCTGGACCTTGCGGCAGTCCCCCTTTTGAAGGAGCTCTCCCACCTTCCCGTGGTAGTCGACCCCTCTCACGCCACCGGCGCGGCACGATTGGTTCGCCCCATGGCACTTGCCGCCACCGCATCGGGTGCCGACGGTCTGATGATCGAGGTACACAACGATCCCCTTCGCGCACGCTGTGACGGCGCTCAGTCCATCACCCCCGATCGTTTCGCCGAGTTGGTCACCGCTGTCGAAGCAATTCGCAAGGCTATATAAGCAAGGACGCTGTCCCCACACCCTGCCAACTTTCTTAAAAGAAAGTTGGACAAAGAACTTCGAAAAAAAAGCCGACAAATACTTGTTGGCTACAAGAAATATAATTATCCCCTGCAAAATTGCATCACCATTTTGCTTAAATAACGTTTTGGAAGGTGTGGAACATTTTTTATGTTTCCACAATAAAAAACATGATTATTTCCGTATCCGCATCCCGACCTTATGATGTGATCATCGAAAGAGGCGCACTCGATCGTGCCGGCCAATTGATTACCTCTGTACTGGGCAACCGCCGACTTGCCATCCTCACAGATGACACCGTAGATGCGCTGTATAGCCAAACTCTCATCCGCTCCCTTTCACAAGAGGGATATGACGTCATCAAATTCGTGATTCCTCATGGGGAAGCATCTAAAAATCCCGAAAATCTTTTTGCCTTTTTGAATTTTCTTGCCCAACATCAGTTGACCCGCACCGACGCCCTCGTTGCGCTGGGCGGCGGTGTGGTGGGCGACCTTTGCGGACTTGCCGCCGCTCTGTATCTGCGAGGAGTTGAGTTTGTGCAAATCCCCACCACTCTCCTTGCAATGGTGGATTCCTCGGTAGGAGGCAAAACTGCCGTAGATATTCCCGCAGGCAAGAATCTGGTGGGCGCATTCTGGCAACCTTCGCTGGTCATCTGCGATCCCGATACGCTGAGCACTCTGCCTGCCGACATCTTCCGTGACGGATGCGCCGAGGTCATCAAATACGGCATCATTTTAGACAAGGATTTCTACACCCAACTCAAATCCCCCCTCAACTCCCCCAACACCGTCCGCTCTGCGGTGGATGATG
>JAZRIH010000201.1:0-31830 GCA_045645175.1 Eubacteriales bacterium
AGCGTTTCTGCTACCGTTGTAAAGAACGGCAAGGGCAAGAAGATCTATGTCCTGAAGTACAAGGCTAAGAAGAACGAAAAGAAGAAGATCGGTCACAGACAGCCTTACACCAAGGTTCAGATCCAGACTATTACCCTGTAATTAAGGTAAAGTCACCCAGTCACTATGACCAAGGTCACATTTTTCAAGAAAAACGGCGTTTATTATGGCTTTAAGGAAACCGGCCACACCGGCTTTGCTTCCGAAGGAGAGGATATCCTCTGCGCAGCCATCTCAGCAATGACCATGCTGATCATCAACGCCATCGAAGTTTCCTATGCTTCCGACGTTAATTACTCCATTGACGAGGACACTACCGACATTACGGTAACCTGCAAGGCGGCTCTCCCCGAGTATTCGGACGATGAGAAGAAAGCTTATGCAGTGTCCGGTCTGATTTATGCCTACTACATCCAGCTCATGGATCTGCTGGAGGAATATGATGGGTATTTAGACGTAACTGAAGCAGAGGGTCCCGAAATTTTGTAACGGAGGATACTAAAATGCTTAGAATCAGTTTGCAGTTTTTCGCTCACAAAAAGGGCGTAGGTTCTACCAAGAACGGTCGTGACAGCGAATCCAAGCGTCTTGGCGTAAAGAAGGCTGACGGTCAGGCAGTTATTGCCGGCAACATCATCGTTCGTCAGAGAGGCACTCACATTCATCCCGGTGTGGGCGTTGGCAAGGGCTCCGATGATACCCTTTACGCACTGATCGACGGCACTGTTAAGTTTGAGATGAAGGCTGGCAGCAAGAAGTGCGTTAGCGTTTACGCTAAGGCATAAGTTGTAACTCATCCAAGTTAACTGCTACAATGTCATGTCAAAAACACTGTCGCATGCAACGAAAGTTTGCAGGGCAGTGTTTTTGTCTTTTTCCATCATTCAAGTTCTTTTTACGGAGATAGTATGAACAGATTCACTCATAAAATCAGCAAGATCATTGCCGTCTGCACGCTGATTTGTTTACTGCTCCCCCTATTTGCAACGGCAATCACAGCAACCCCGACAGAGGAATCTTCCCCCGTATGGAACGGCGGAGCATCTGAAGCCTTTGAAGGACGCGGTACCCAAAGCAGTCCGTATCTCATTCATTCGGGAGAGGATCTGGCTTTGCTCTCCACTACAGTGCGCGACGGCACTGATTATACAGGAAAATACTTCAAGTTGAGTCAAACAATTCAGCTGAACGAAACCGCTTCCTATGACACATGGAATCAAACGCCCCCTCAACGCAGCTGGATCCCCATTGGCGGTTACACCGTATTTGAAGTAAACTCCCCTGCCGAATTTGAGAGCGCGATATCCAAATACAACGAGCTGTATGTCCGTACCGACAACAGTTATCAAATTGCAACTGCCTATACTGCCGAAACAGTATATTACCGTCTTACTGCCTTTAACGGACATTTAAACGGAGACGGTCACTCGATCAGCGGTATGTACGTTGCGCACACTGAATCTTATGCAGGCCTCTTCGCTGTACTGGGCAATGCAACAATTCAAAATCTCACACTTACCTCTGCTTATGTAGAAGGAAACAAGCATGTCGGCATTCTGGCAGGTGCAGTGCTCACAAGCACATCGACTGATATTTCCAACATTCGCAGTGAGGGAACGATCTCTGCGCTTGACGGCGCTGGCGGTCTGCTCGGTTATGCAGAAGCATCGGGCACAGGAAAGATTTCCCTATCCAATTGCAGTTTTAACGGTACCCTTACAGGTGAAACCAACATTGGCGGTATCCTTGGCAAAACCGGCACAAGTACCGGCTCTGTTGTATTATCTCATTGCAATACAGAGGGCACTATTTCTGCTACCTCCAATATCGGCGGTATTTTAGGACATCTCACCGGCGCGGGAGACCAGATCCTTTCCTGCAAGAGCAATTGCTCCATTATCGGCAACAATTATGTTGGCGGTATCGTAGGCGCGGCTGAACCTGCTATTGGTACGCTCTCCATTAGCGATTGTCAAAACGGCGGCGTACTGCTCACCGATCACACCACCGGCGGTATTGTAGGCGGAGCACTCACCACTACAGATGGCAGTTCTATTGATCTTCTCAATTGCCGCAATATCGGAGAGATCCATTCCGGCGAATCTGTGGGCGGCATTGTCGGCAAAGCACAGCTGAAAGGCAACGATTCTACCATTCGTCTGCAAGGCTGTAAAAACTCTGCTCTGCTGCAAGGCTCCCAAGCAATCGGCGGTATCATCGGACTGGCATTAGTAGAAAACGGTACATTTTCTGTAAGCACCTGCGAAAATTACGGTAATCTCAATGCTACCAATAATTTTGCAGGCGGCATTATCGGAGAATGCCGCAGCAAATCCCGCGTGATTCTGACTATGTGTTCTGTGCGCGCTGCAATTCATTCCGATTCTTCCTTCGCAGGCGGCATTGCAGGAGCGCTGACTGCACAATCAGGCAGTCTTGTAGTGGAAATGTCCGGTGCCACCGGCACGGTTTCCGCCAATGCATCGGCAGGTGGATTAGTGGGCAAGATGAGCGCAGAGGCCGCAAACAGTACCGCATTGATTCAAAACTGTATTGCTGCCAATACCATCAATTCCACCGAATCACTTGGCGGCATTGTCGGCAATCTTTATGCCGATCACGGTTCGGTTTCTGTCCTCACTTCCCTGTTTGTCGGTACGATCACTTCTGGATGTAAACTATACGGCGGTATTTCTGCGGATTTGAATGCCATTCAGCCCCATTCTTCTGCCGTACTCTCTAACTGCTACTATACGCAGAGTGCTACTTCTACCCCTACACATTTGCTTGGCGGTAATGGCACAGAAACACTTCAATCGGTGGAAGCACGTACCGAGGAAGAATTCAGAAATAACGAAAATCTGTCCGGGTTAGACTCTGCTATTTGGCAATTCAATCCCGATAGCAAGCATTCGCCTACTCCTATTGATCTCCCCTTGGTTTGGGAAGAATTCCACTATACGGTTACGCAAAACGGTGCTATTCTCCTGTCCTATTTAGGCAGAAGCGATATTGTACATGTCCCTGACCGATTGGGCGGTATTAATATCACCACGATCGCCGCATCCGCATTTGAACAAAACTCCGTTATTCGCGTAATTCTCCCCAACTCTATCACCGCAATCGGTGAAGCCGCCTTCGCAGGCTGTACTCGCTTGGAATGCATCACCCTCCCCACTTCCTTAATTTCCATCGGTGCGCGTGCATTCAGCCAGTGTACTTCCCTATCTGCGCTTCGCTGTACTTCCCTGTTAAGTACAACTTTGATCGGCAGTGAAAATGATCCCTATCTGGCATTGCCCATTACCCGTCCCATCACTATCCCTGTCACCCATCTTTACGAAGACGGTTCGATTGCCGGAAAGGCAACTTCTCTTTCTTGTTACATCGGCGATTATTATTCCATCGAGCCTTTGACCATCAAGGGCTATCAAGCCGATACCACATCCCTCAGCGGAATTGCACAATCCGCCGATCGTATTACGGTAGTCTATCACATCGGTACATATCATCTCTCTGTCCGTTATCTCTATCCCAACGGAACCGAAGCGTTCCCTTCATTTGAAGGCGATTTCCGCTACGGCGACAAATACAGCGTATCCACTCCTATATTAGATGGATACAAAGCGGACTATACTTTGGTGGAAGGCTTCATGGAAGGCAACGATCTTCAATTGATTGTCCATTACACCGAAATCTTTGAAAATGACTCCACCGATGATCAGCAAACTCTGCACATCATTCTATTGATCATCAGCGGTCTTACCACAGTGTGCTGTTTGTGTTACTTCATCTATCGTTACCGTTCTGTCATTGAACAAGCGAAATACGAAGACGAATAAAAGAATCCCCTCGTCAGGGATTAAACTCTGACGAGGGGATTTTTCAATTGATTTAATTAATTGAAAAGCATAAATTCGTTGAGCTGGAGCGAACCTGTATTCTCAACCGAGAGACAGAACCAATTGTACGCCTTGGTATTTTCCATGGTGTACACATGAGGTTCAAAATTATCGCCCACCATGTTTCCGGCTTTTACCTGATCCAAAGCTACCCAATTTTCGCCGTCAGTAGAACCGTACAGCACCCATTGGACAGGATTTCGTTCAGGATAAGTGGCGGTATCATTGCCGGTCACAAATGCATATGCATTCGGTGCAATGGCATCCTCGGTTTGCACTACCATGTAAGCACCTTGAGGAATTCCGCAACCCAACTTGCCGCCGCTGGTGGCTTCCATATCACCAAGGCTGAAGGTCGGATTGAAATTGCCGTCAAACAGCTGTGCCGGACCTTCCTGATCTGCCCAACAAGAAACACTGATGTAAGCAGACAGGATGTTGGTATTTGCATTCAGGAAATTGTGGTCGTTCATCCATGCAATGGCATCTTCCCCTACAAGCGGCTGAGCCTCTTTGCCTGCATTCGACAAGCCCTGTGCAGGAAGCGTGCCTTCAAATTCACCTACACCAACAGGAGGCAGAACAGGAGGCGTTTCGGGGATATCCTCTGCTGTATACAGCAAAAGCTCAGACAACTGGAACGATCCGCCTTCAGATTCATGAATCTCCCATTTGTAATAGCGATACGCATCGGTATTCTTCATGGTGAAGGTCTTGGAAGCATAGTTTTCTGCAGGCAATTCGCCGTTTTCTACCTTTTCCAGCAGGGTCCATTCTTTTCCGTCTTCAGAGCCGTAGATCGACCAGGATTTGGGATTACGATCAGGATAAGAAGCAGTATCGTTTGCGGTATACAGGGTATATGCCGACAGCGATACCGATTTTACCATTTTCCAAGTAATCTCAAAGGGAACACCCTCGTTATGACCGTATTTGTTGCTTCCCTCATCGGTAGTTTCAAATATTCCGTCAAATATATCTCCCACGGGATGGCTTCCCCAACCTGCAGGCGCGGTGATCTTGGAACGATCAATGTACTGAAGCAGTTGGGTATATCCCTCCAGAGCCTCGCCCTCGCCGCGAATGACCGGTATATCAGGCGATTCAGGCTGATCGCTGGGAGGATTGGGACGGGGTTTATCCACGAAAATCGGGATGTCTTCGGGGTCGAGTACAGGGGTAGGAGTGCGGTTTAAAGTAATTCCGCCATTTCCCTGATTGTTATCATCGGGAGTATTATCATTGGTAGGAGCGGTGGTAGTCACTTGTTTTCCGCATGAGCCCAGCAGTGCAAGCAATAACAGCATCGATGCGGCTTTGTAAACGAATTTGTTTTTCATAAGCCTCTTCCTTTCCCGGTAACCCTGACGAATTGCAAAACACCGGATATTTATCTGATTATAGAATATCACAATTTCGTGAATTCGTCGTGAATGAAATATGAATCAAATGTTAAGACGTTCCCCGTTCAGCAGGGCTTGATCGGCTGAAAACTCCTGTCCGTGATAGAAACTGTACAGAGAAATCTCGGACACCGGTTTGGAGAAGATTACTTCCAACGCCCGTTTGTAATAGTACAACTGATTGGCATAGCGTTCCCACAACAGCTTTGCGCCTTCTATAGGATCGCTTCCAAGATGGTCGGTCTTATAGTCGATGAGCTTCAGACTTCCGTCGGGAAGAGCAAAGCAACAGTCTACCACACCTTGCACCAACAGTTTCGCCTCTGCAAGAGATTTACGCCGTTCATCATCACGGGTAAACTCATCGGCCGGCAATTGGACGTTAAAACGGAATTCCCGACGAAGCTCACACGACGATTTCATTTGCAGATACAGATTGGAAGCAAAAAATTGTTTTACCGCCTTTCTGTTCACCGCCTCTGCCATTTCAGCAGTCATAAATCGCGCATTCACCAAGCGAAGCAGTTCTGCCTCCACACCATTGCGTTCCACCTCTGTAAAATTGCAGAACTGCATAAAGGTATGGGTTGCCGTACCTTTTTGTGCGCCGGTCAATCTACCGGGAGCAGTCTTTAAAAAGGAAGGCTCCGTAATCATGGTAGGAATTTGTAGCTCTTCGCCATCGTCATTGTCCAGAATATCGGAGGTCAGACGGCTGACTGTTAATTTGGCAGGTAATTCGCTGACCATTGTATAGGGATATACATAGTCAAAGCGGTGGGCAATCGCATCTATTTCGTCCATGCGAACCTGCGTGTCCGGACTCTGCACTTCCACTTCCACTTCATCTGCAACAGACTCAACAATTGCTTCTTCAGTAGAATCTGAGTTTGTCCAATCAGTCTCGGTGAATCCACTATCGCCCACTTGAAGCATGCGAATCTTCGCACAAGCCGCGCCTTGCTCAGGATGCAATTTCATGGACGCCATGATCCAATCAATGTAATGAGCCGATGCGTTAACTCCATAAAAAGTATACTGATCCGCCAGCTTTTGCCATCGTTTTTCTGCGCTTTCAGGGTTCTTCAACCACGCAACCGTATATAGTCTCTCCTTGGCTCGGGTCAATGCTACATAAAGGATACGCATTTCTTCCTCTACGGCATTTTCCTTAATCAACTGAGCGAGGATCTGTCTGGGAAGGGTCTGATACTTACCCAAAGTAGCAGAATCGCGCAAAGTCAAGGTCAAGCCTTTGTCCCGATGGAACAAGAAGGGCGCTGATGCATCCCGTTTGTTAAAATCCTTCGCCGTATCGGCAAGGAAACACACGCGGAACTCCAAACCTTTGGATTGATGGATGGTGAGAATCTGCACTGCCTCTGCATCTCCCAATTCCGCTTTGCGCTCCACTCCTTGATCACGATCGGAAAGGTCTTGTACATAGCGCAGGAATCGGTGCAATCCGCGGAAATTATTCTTTTCGTAGGTGCGTGCCAATTGATAGAAGCTTCGCAGATTTTGCTTAGCTGATTGTCCCCGCAGAGGATCCGCTCCTACGATTGCAATCAGCGAGGTTTCGGCATACAGTTTGCGGATCAGCTCGTCGGACGACAAGGTACAGGATGCCTCGCGATATTTATTCAGCCAAGTAAAGAACGCTTGGACGCGCTCATCTTCTTTTCCATCGCCGTCTTTGTATCTGCAGAGCATCTCATACAGACACTCGCCATATTGAGGATGTCCGTCCTGCCAGCGCAGGGCAATAAGTTCATCCAAGGTAAACCCAAAGATGGGACCGGTAAGCGCACCTGCAAGATAGATATCTTGGGTGGGATTTTCAATAGTATGAAGCAAAGAAAGGACGGTCAAAACCTCCGGCTCCTCAAAAAAGGGCATGGCTTGGCTGTGGATATAGGGGATTCCCTTTGCCTTGAAGGCTTTTTCGTAACACTCCAATCTGGTTTGAACGCTTCGCAGGAGGAGGGCAATCTCCGAGAGAGGGATTCCCTCTTCTTTCCACAGACGCTCGATCTCTTCTGCCACATATGCAGCTTCCGCATCGCCGCCTTCCGGAGAATCCTCGTCCTCCTCACTCTCGGCAGACTTTTCCGATTGCAAGAGAACGATCTCCACAGGCACATGGGCATCGCTCTCGTCTTTTTTGCCTCGGATCAGACGGTCACCCTCTTCATACAGCACCGTTTCACCTGACAAAAAGAGGTCGCCGCACACCAGATTGACGAAATCCACCACCGATTGATCGCATCGGAAATTGTGGGAAAGGAAAATGGTTTGTCCTTTTCCAATAGACGCTGACGATGCATCAAATCGGCTGCGGTAGTCGGCAAATATGCCCGGTTCTGCACCGCGGAAGGCATAAATACTCTGCTTGATATCGCCTACCATAAATCGATTCGCCTTGGCAATGGCAGTGAAAATCTCGTCCTGCACACGGTTAACATCCTGATACTCGTCGATGTAGATCTCCCGATAGCAGAGGGAAACCGCTTTGGCCGCCAAGGTAGGCTCCCCATCCCGAACCAGCAGACGGTGGGTGTACTGCTCCAGATCTGCATAATCCAACAGTCCGTGACGGCGTTTTTCTTCGCCATATCGCTGATCGAATTCGGTCATCACATGGGAAAGGGCATTGAGCAGACGTGCCGTTTGTCCGATATCGGCATCGATCATTTCTCTGCGGCTTGCAGAGAAATAGCGTTCGCGCATAGAGAGGAATTCTTTTTTGCAATCATCCCGAAAAGAGGAGGCATCGGTCAATTCTTCAGGCGCATTCCGCACTGCAGGCTTGGTGACAAAGGACATTCCATCCATTGCCTTTGCCAGGCTGTCATAATTGGTATAATGCGCCCGAATAGCGCTCAGGCTATTCCATTCGTTTTCAAAAAACGCCCGTTGGGTTTCAAATGCCAGAATGCGTTTCTCGACTTTTTGTTTATCTTTTTTAGTGGTTGCAATTTCCAATTGAGTCCGCTCTTCTGCGATCAAATCGGGATAGATCGTTTCCAAACGCTTATAAAAAGGCTCATAATGATCAAAAAAAGCATCGAGATAACCAATGAGCAGTTTACCCAGTTCTCCTCCCAGGATACCCGTACCAATACACTTCTCCATAGAGCGGGCGGATTCTGCAAAATATTCCACGCCTTGGGGAAGTGAGGTAGTCTTCTCATACAGCCCTAAAAACTCGTCGGTCAACTGATCATCCCCCAGCACCGCAAAGGTGGAGGTCAACAGCAAAAACTCCGGATCTGCCTGCTTGTACAGATCAGCCAGCAGATGTTCCATCACTTCGTGGGCAATTCGTTTTGCCTCCCCTTCATCTGCCACGCGCATATTGGCAGGCAAGGACAGGAGGGCGGCATTTTTGCGAATCAAACTCAAACAAAAGCTGTGGATAGTGGAGATCTCCGCCTGCTCAAGAAGCAACAGCTGTCTGCGCAGACGGCGATTTTTACCGCCCGATTTACTCAGCGCATCGAGAATTGCTCCTCTGATACGTGTTTTCAGTTCATTGGCCGCCGCTTTGGTGTAGGTCACCACCAAAAGCTCGTCCACCGACAGCGGATCTTCAGATGCAGTGATCCGCTCGATAATACGTTGGGTCAAAACCGCAGTTTTACCCGATCCTGCGGCTGCGCTGACCAGAATATCCTGCCCTCGGGCATCGATTGCCGACCGTTGGGCAGGGGTCCATTCACGTCCCATGGGATCACTCCTTTCTACGTCTGCAAATCGGACGCATTTTACAATACTGACAGCCGTCATGCTTGGAATCGGACAGAGGATGGGCATCGGCTACGCCGCCGCGAATGCCCTCTCCGCAGTTTGCCACTGCTTGTACGACTTCATCTTTGATCTGCTGAAAATCTTCTTCTGTTGCCACCGCTTTTTTAGATGCACGGCTAAGCTTTCCGTATCGATCCAGCTTAACGGGAATATAGCGGCCTTCCAACTGTTCTTCCATGGCAATAGCAAGAGAAAGATCCTCATCGCCTGCCAACAGCAGACCGGCGGCAGGAAAATATCCTTTCATTCCTGCATCCGGCTCATCCGCTGCATTTTTGGGAATGCCCGATTTGCCCACGTTAAGATAAAGGATGCCTGCAGGCTGTGCCTT
The DNA here is from genome assembly GCA_045645175.1 of Eubacteriales bacterium. Lineage (GTDB taxonomy): Bacteria > Bacillota > Clostridia > Oscillospirales > CAG-272 > CAKSQF01. Next base: position 9,486 of record JAZRIH010000201.1, read on the forward strand.
CTGATCAGCAGGAATTCCCAATTGTTCCGCCGTGCGCGAAGATTGACTCTCACACAGCGAGTAGAGGTACAACAGCATTTGAGTATCCAATCCCTTTTGCAGATCCTCTCTGGAAAAGGGTTTATCATAGGTTTTATAATCCACTACCCGAAGGTAATACTCCCCATCTTTTTCATAGGCGTCCACACGGTCCACAATACCCTTGATGCTGATATCGGTACCGTCCGAAAGCTTCACCCGCAGAGGAGAAACTCCGCCGTTGCCAATCTGCAGTTCACAGGCAACGGGTTTGAACTGCGATTGTCTGAATTCATCTCTGAATCGGCGCAGGAGCAGATTAGCAAATGGTTTGGCACGCTGAAAGAGCTGTGCGATCCGCGGATCCTGCCAATCTCTCAGCATTTTGCGCTGATACTCGTCCACTTCCCTGTCTACCATGGTGCTGATCTCTTCATCATTGATGGCATTGGCATTCATGGCAATCGAAGGAACCAGAACTTCCAGCAGTTTGTGAATGAATGTACCCGTATTCGTACTCTTGAAATCGCCGTCTTTGGGCTCGGACAGATAGAGCAGATAGCGCAGGAAGTAGGAGTATGGACAATTTACATAACGTTCCAGACGCGAGGGAGAAAGCTCCATATGGCGGGGGAGAATCGCCCCCAGCAGTTCCTCGTTCACCTTACACTTGTCAACAGTAACGCCCTCATTGGCGGCACGGATCGCGCCGCTATGGAGAGATCGCTCCAACAGCAATGCCAGCAGGCTCTGTCCTATGGGATCATCGGGATGGGTCAAGCCGTAATGCAGAGCGCTGTCATAGGTGTAGCACCACTCCTCTGCACCCCAGTCCGCCGGCTGAACGGCTTGCAGGTCGGGAAAGAGATCCTGCACCGCTCGCACCGCCATAGATGCCCCTTCCGATACCGTATAGGTCATAGTCAGGGTATGGGATGCAAAGCAAGCGGTGGTATAGAAATAATAAAGTTCATTTTGCAGAAGAGCTTCACCGCCTTCTGCAAGTTTCAGATCATTTTCTGCCAGTTCAGCCCGTTCACGGTCATCGAAATAGCCCTTCGCTCCATCGGATGCAGGGAAAACTCCCTCGCATACGCCGAGAAGCAGAACGTGACGGATATTACTGCCTCTCAGTAGATCGGCAGAACCAACGGTCACTCGGTCTTGTCCCGAAGGGATGGTACCGATGTCGCTTTCTTTCAACAGCATCGACAGCAGACGGGTGTACAGTAAAGGATCCACAGCCTCATCGCCCAGGATGGTCACCAGTTGATCCAGCGAGTCCATGAGGTAGTTCCACACCTGGGTTTGGGTATCGGCAAGGGCACGATCCCCAGCTTTTCGATTCTTTTCAGCAGATTGTGCCAAACGGGTGGGAATCTCCAACGCCGTCAAAAAATCAAATAATGCCCCCGAGATGCTTCGCACCGTAGGATGCTTTTCAAAGGCTTGGCAAAAAGCGGCGAGAGGGGGGGTCAATCGATCTCTGTATGCATTGAGGCGATCCACCGCCACTTGATCTTCGTCGGTAAAATCCTCAGCAAAGCCGCGGGGGTTCATATTCCACGGGATTCCGTCATTCCAGCGTTTGCCCCGAATCTTCCACAAATAGGCGTACTCCTCCACGGGATCACACTCGTCGGGGGATAGTCCAGCCAGATAGGTACGGAGATAGGCGATCACGTCCTCGGTCTGCCAATCATAGGCGGCAACCGCCAAAGCTGCATAGATCAGACGAATCTCGGGCATGGTGGCAATGTCCCGACGGCGGGAGGTATAGTAAGGGATATTGTATCGTTCCAATACGCTGTCCAGAATGCCTTCATATCGGTCGGCAGAACGGGCAACTACGGCAATCTCTCCATAGCGTGCGCCCTCCTGCACCAATTTTGCGATCCTGGCCGCCGCCGCTTCCGCTTCTTCAAACAGATCGGCACATTCCAGCAGACTGATTCCATCGGACGTAGTCGGAGTAGCATCCTCTCCCCACAAATGGCTAGCAAGAAAGCCTAGCGATGGCGTCTTGGCGCGAGGACATTCCATCAGCACCGCCTCGGTGACTACCTTGCAGTTGACGGCATCGGCAATTCTTCGCACATATGCCTCTGCCATTGCGGGCTTAGCAAACAGCCAATCATCCCCTCCGGGAAGACAGGGGATCGTGAGATACACATGATCGCTCTGTGCGAAAATATAGCGCAAAAATTCTGCTTGCTGAGGGGTGAAGCCCGCGTACGCATCTAAAAACACCGTTTTTCCGCGAAAGAAGGTATTGGTTTGCAACAGTTCTGCCGCACGGGTCAGATCCTCTGCAGGATCATCGTAATCATGATGGAGCAGATGGTGATAGAGTGCCGACACCACCGCCAGATCCTCTACCTTTTGGCGCAAGCTGCCCTCTAACATAGGAGCTGTATCGGACAGTTTTTGGGGACTGAGATTGTAGAGCGTCATTTCCATGATGGCCGAGGAGAATTGATCCACTCTGCCGGGATCGATTCCACCCATATGATCACTGCCCGTTTTCCCGAAAGACAGCACGGGTGCCGTTTGGGTCAGCGCCTTCCAACAAAGGAGCTTACGCGCACCTTTGCCAATGTAACGGTAGCAAAGTCCGCCGTAGGTGCGGAAAATGCTGTTGCACAGACGGCGAAAGCTGGTCACTTCCGCATAGAGAGAGGAAATGCCCATCTCACACACCGCGCGCTCGGTGATCAGCACCTGCTGCTCGGGCACGATGAACAGACACTCACCGCCGCCCTCAGCAACTGCTTTGAGTTTATTCAACAGTAGCGTTGTTTTTCCGCTGCCTGCTTTTCCGTAAATTAAATGAAGCACAGGATTTTTCCTCCATTCAATTGAACTGATGGGGAACTTCCCATGAGAAGTTCCCCGATTTCTAAAACGATTTACAATTGGTTTGGCAAATTTATTTCCCGTTTTTACACGTCAATATCTGCCAGATACTCTGCGCCATGTTCGGCGATGAATTTCTTTCTGCCATCCAGATTGTCACCCAGCAGGATGTCGAGCAGCTCTGCCGTTTCCTTTGCCTCCGATTCGCAAACACGGATCAAACGGCGGCTGGCAGGATTCATGGTGGTCTTCCACATCATCTCGGGCTCGTTTTCACCCAGACCTTTGGAGCGCTGGATGGTATATTTTTTCTTGCCCTTTTCCAGTTTTTCGATGATCTCCACCCGTTCCTTTTCGTCATAGGCGAAATAGGTGTCATCTTTGGTGTTGATCTCATACAAAGGCGATTCTGCGATATACACCTTGCCGATTTTCAGGAGCGTAGGAAGCAATCGATAGAAGAGAGTCAAAATCAGCGCTCTGATCTGATAGCCGTCCACGTCAGCATCGGTACAGATGATGATCTTGTCCCATTTCAGCGCATCCAGATCGAAGGGAGAAACATCCTTTTCACGGGTCTTCACCTCTGCGCCGCAACCGATAACCTTCAAAAGGTCGGTAATGATCTCGTTTTTGAAGATCTTATCATAGGTAGATTTCAGACAGTTCAACGTCTTACCGCGGACGGGAATAATGGCTTGGAATTCCGCACTTCTGCCCAGTTTACAGGAGGTCATCGCAGAGTCGCCCTCTACGATATAGAGCTCTCGCTTAGTGGGATCCTTGGAGCGGCAAGCCACAAATTTTTCCACGCGGTTAGACATATCGGTGTTGCCCGCCAGTTTTTTCTTTACGTCCAGACGGGTGGATTCCGCCGCCTCACGGCTTCGCTTATTCAGAAGAATCTGCGAAGCAATGCGCTCGGCATCCAGAGGATTTTCCGCAAAGTAGACCTCCAACTGCTGACGCAGAAATTCGGTCATGGCGATGGTAACGAAACTGTTGGTGATCGCCTTCTTGGTCTGATTTGCATAGCTGGCGGTGGTTGACAGATTACTGCTCACCAAAACCAGGCTGTCTTCAATATCCGAGAAGGTGATCTTGCTTTCGTTTTTCTTGTATTTGTTATTGGCTTTGAGATACTTGTCGATCCCCGATACAAAGGCAGATCGAGTCGCCTTATCGGGAGAGCCTCCATGTTCCAACCAGCTGGAGTTGTGATAGTATTCGATGATCTCCGCAGAATTGGAGAAGCAGAAGCTGACCTCCATTTTCAGCTTATAGGCAGGCAGGTCCTCACGGTCTCTGCCCGAGGTTTCCTTTTGGGCATAGTAGGGAGTAGTGATGGTCTTTTCCCCTGCCAATTCGGTGACACGGTCCACGATTCCCTTTTCATAATAGTATTCCGATTCTTCAAAGCCCTCTGCGATTTCCATGCGCAGAACAAATCGCAGTCCCGCATTGACCACCGCTTGGCGTTTCAGCGTTTCAATGAAAAACTCACGGGAAATGTTGATCGCCTTGAAGACTTCCAAATCGGGAAGCCAACGAATGATCGTACCCCGCTTTTTCGCCGCAGTTCTGGATAGGGGGGTGACCACCAATTCACCGTCAGGGTTGCCCTTTTTGAAATGAATCTCCGAGAGATTCTTACCGTCGTAGGACTTTACGATCATATATGCGCTGGAATACTGTGTCGAGCAAGCACCCAGACCGTTGGTACCCAAAGAATACTGGTATGACGCATCTTCATCGTTGTTACGGTATTTACCGCCTGCATACAGCTCGTTGAAGATCAGATCCCAGTTCCAACGCTGTTCTTTTTCATTATATCCCAGAGGGACACCGCGTCCAAAGTCTTCCACCTCAATAGAGTGATCCTTGAACACCGTTATATTAATTACACTACCAAACCCCTCTTTGGCTTCGTCTACCGAGTTGGAAAGAATCTCGAAAAACGACTGTTCACAGCCGTCCAGACCGTCCGAGCCAAAAATGACCGCAGGGCGTTTCCGTACACGGTCTGCACCCTTGAGCTGCTGAATGCTCTGGTCGCCGTATGCCTGAGGAGTTGCTTGTTTTTTGGTTGCCATAGTTTTGATCCTTGTCTTGTGGAAATATATAAGTAAAATTCTCAGATTACAATCTTATCTTGTCTATTATAGCAAAAAATCATACGCTTGTCAAGTCCCTTCCCTGCTATCCCTCTTGACTGTTGTCGCCTGAAAGTTACATCTTCCTCTTGCAATCAGACAAAAAATCCTGTATAATGAACTGTATGATACTTACTCCCACGAGGTATTCTTATGAACAGAAAACGCATTTCTCTATTCCCTCTCCTACTTGCGGTGCTGTTGCTCCTCTCGGCCTGCACAGCCGGACAAGGCGCCGCGGTGACTACCGCCTACACCTTCGTCCATCCTTGTGAGGCGGGGCACACCGATACCGATGACAACGGACAATGCGACATTTGCCTTGTTTCGGTGATCGCCACGGTGGATTTTTATGTGCTCAACGACTTGCACGGTAAATTTGCCGACACCGACAATCAACCGGGCGTGGACGAGCTGTCTACCTATTTGAAGCAATCTGCCGCCAAAGATGATTACGCCATGTTTTTGTCTGCCGGCGATATGTGGCAGGGCAGCGCCGAATCTAATCTCACCTCGGGAGCAATCGTCACCGATTGGATGAACGAAATGGGATTTGCCGCCATGACGCTGGGCAATCACGAATACGATTGGGGCGAAGAGGCTGTAGAGAATAATGCAGAGCGGGCAAATTTCCCCTTCCTTGCCATCAACGTCTATGACCGCCAGACCGATAAACGGGTAGAGTATGCAAAGGCATCCACCCTCATTGACTACGGTACCCTGCAAATCGGCATCATCGGCGCCATGGGCGATTGCTATTCCTCTATTGCCAGCGACAAGGTTGAGGACATCTACTTCAAAACCGGCTCTGAACTCACCGCGTTGGTGAAAGAAGAATCTAACCGCCTCCAAGAAGCGGGAGCTGACTTCATCGTCTACTCCATTCATGACGGTCATGGCTCCTCGGGCGCAAATTTCCTCACCGACAACAAACTGGCTTCCTATTATGACCCTTCCCTCTCCGACGGCTATGTAGATCTCGTATTCGAGGGACATTCCCATCAGCGATATGTGGCCACTGATGCTTACGGAGTGTACCATCTCCAAGGGGGCGGCGAAAACAAGGGCATCACCCACGTTGAGGTAGACATTCATCTTGCCGGCGGTACCACCCGTGTCCATACAGCAGAATTTGTATCCACCGACGTGTACCAAAACATGGACGATCATCCCATCGTGGACTCGCTTTTGGAGCAGTGGGATTCGGTCATTGCAGAGGCGAATCGGGTTGTGGGGGTCAATCCCACCTATCGCAATTCCGATTCCATCAAACAATTAGTTGCCGATCTCTACTACCATGCAGGAGTTGAGCGCTGGGGTAAAGACTATGACATCGCTTTAGGCGGCGGATTCATTTCGGTGCGCAGCCCCTATAATCTGAACCGCGGAGAGGTCACCTATGGCGCTCTGCAAATGCTCCTTCCCTTTGACAATCAATTGGTGCTCTGCTCCATCAAAGGAAGCGATTTGAAACGGCGGTTCATCGACACCTCTAACAGCAGTTATTTCATCTGTTGCGATAAATCCATCACCGACAGCATCGATCCCAATGCTACCTACTACATCGTCACCGACACTTATTGCTCGGGCTACGCGCCTAATCGACTCACCGTAGTTGCCGAGTATGACGAGGGCATATATGCCCGTGATCTGGTGGCAGATTGGCTGAGCAATCTGCAATAATTTCATCGTCCATTCTTAGAACGACATCAAGGAATGGACGATTTTTTATATTTTTCACAAAAACCTCTTTTCAATTGGATGATAATATGGTAAAATATAAAGAGAAACTGTGAGGTAATCAATATGGCAAAACTCTATTTCAAATACGGCGCCATGGGATCGTCCAAGACCGCTCAGGCGCTGATCACCAAATTCAATTATGAAGAACGAGGCATGAAGGTCTGGCTCATCAAGCCTGCTCTGGACACTCGTGACGGCAAAGCCACCGTTAAATCCCGTATCGGGCTCTCCGCTGAATGTGAGATCGTGGGAGAGGGCGATGATCTGTTTACCCTTTATCAAAACACCCACGGCTCTGCCGATGTAATCATCGCAGACGAGTGTCAGTTCTTCACCGATGCTCATGTGGATGCCCTGCGAAGAATCGTAGACGAGTGCAACATCCCCGTCCTTTGCTTCGGACTGCGCACAGACTTCCTCTGTCATCTCTTTCCCGGCAGCAAACGGCTTTTTGAGATTGCCGATTCTATTGCCGAGATCAAAACCATTTGCGATTGCGGAGCCAAAGCTACGGTCAATGCTCGCTTGAACGAGTACGGCGAGATTGTCACCGAGGGCGCACAAGTCCTATTGGGCGGAAACGACCGCTATATCGCCATGTGCCACAAATGCTGGCAAGCTAAGATCAAAGATCAAAAATCATCTACATAAATCTAAGCTGTGAGGTAATTATTATGAACATTTCCGAAATTCTCAACAAATGCGACCATACTCTTCTTGCTCAGGCGGCTACTTGGGATGAGATCAAAGCAATCTGCGACGATGGCATTCGCTACAACACCGCTTCCGTCTGCATTCCCGCCTCTTATGTGAAGCAGGCGAAGGATTATGTAGGCGATAAACTCCAAATCTGCACCGTCATCGGCTTTCCCAACGGCTATTCCACTACCGCTGTGAAGGTATTCGAGTGCAAGGACGCTCTTGCCAATGGCGCTGACGAGATCGACACGGTCATTAACATCGGTCATCTCAAGGATTGCCGCTATGACGAGATTCTTGCCGAATTGAAGTCACTCAAAGAAGCTTGTGGCGAAAAGATTCTGAAAGTCATCATCGAAACCTGTCTGCTCACCGACGAAGAAAAGATCAAGATGTGCGAAATCGTCACCGCATCGGGCGCAGACTATATTAAGACCTCTACCGGCTTCTCTACTGCGGGCGCGACCCGTGAGGACGTGGCTCTCTTTGCCAAATATGTAGGCGAAGGCGTCAAGATCAAAGCCGCAGGCGGTATCGCATCCCTTGCCGATGCAGAAGACTTCATCAAACTGGGCGCAGACCGTCTGGGCACCAGCCGAATTGTAAAGATCGCCAAGAACGAAGAAAGTAAATCCGCATATTGATATAACAGATCAGAAAGGAAATCAATCATGAGCAATCAGCACACCCCCCATATTAAAGCTACCTCCGCAGACTTCGCCAAGACCGTCCTGATGCCCGGCGACCCTCTGCGTTCCAAATTCGTTGCAGAAACTTTTCTGGAAAATCCCCGTCTGATCAATAACGTGCGCGGAATCCAGGGCTACACCGGCACCTACAAGGGTGTTCCCGTAACCGTTATGGCCAGTGGTATGGGTATGCCCTCCATCGGTATCTACTCTTACGAGCTGTACAATTTCTTCGGTGTGGAGAATATCATCCGCATCGGCTCCGCAGGCGGTCTGGCAGACGATGTACAGCTTCGCGATCTGCTTATCGGTATGGGTGCTTGCACCAACTCCGCTTATCAGAATCAGTATAATCTCAACGGCAACTACGCCCCCATTGCCAGCTTTGAACTGCTCCGTGAGGCAGTCAAGGAAGCCGAGGAGCTGGGCGTCCGTTATCAGGTAGGCAATCTGCTCTCCTCTGACGTATTCTATCATGCCGATCCCAACTTCAACGACGGTTGGTATAAGATGGGCGTTCTGGGCGTAGAAATGGAAGCTGCCGCTCTCTATATGAATGCCGCAAAGGCAGGCAAGCGCGCTCTTGCCATCTGCACCGTATCCGACCACATTCTTCGCGGAGAAGCATTGGATGCAGATGCCCGTCAGAACACCTTCACCGATATGATGAAGATCGCCCTTAATATCGCTGTCACCATGGACAGCAAATCTTAACGCTATGAAAAAGATTAACCGTGTATTTTTGATCGTCCTAGACTCCTTCGGAATCGGTGCCGCACCCGACGCCGCTGATTTCGGGGATGCAGGCGCAAACACCCTTGCAGGTATTGCCAAGACCGGTAAATTGCAGATTCCCAATCTGATTTCCATGGGACTGGGCAATATCAATGGCGTGGATGCCATCCCCTCCACCTCTGCGCCCACCGCTTCTTATGCCCGTTTGCAGGAAAAGAGCCGCGGCAAGGACACCACCACAGGGCATTGGGAGATCGCCGGTATTATCTCCGAGCGTCCTATGCCCACCTATCCCAACGGCTTCCCCGACGAAGTCATGACCGCTTTTGAAGATGCGGTCGGCAGAGGCACACTCTGCAATCTCCCCTACTCGGGCACCGATGTGATCCGTGACTACGGCGAAGAGCATCTGAAAACCGGCAAGCTGATCATCTACACCTCGGCCGACAGCGTATTTCAGATTGCCGCCCACGAATCTTTAGTTCCTCCCGAAAAGCTGTACGAGATTTGCCAAATCGCCCGTGAACAGCTCCAAGGAGAGCACGGTGTGGGCAGAGTCATTGCCCGCCCCTTCGAAGGTGAGCCCGGTAACTTCCGCCGCACCGAAAACCGCAAGGATTTTTCCCTGCTGCCTCCCTCCCCCACCGTTCTCAACCGTCTGTCCGATAGTGGCTACGACGTCATTGGCGTAGGCAAGATCGGCGACATCTTCTCCATGGCAGGCATCACCGAAACCTATCCCACTCACAACAACCGTGAGGGCATGGAAATGACCGCGAAACTTGCAGAAAAGGATTTCCACGGCCTTTGCTTTGTAAATCTGGTAGACTTCGATATGCTCTACGGCCACCGCCAGAATGCCGAGGGCTACGCTACCGCCATGAGCGAATTTGACCGCTGGCTCGGCGAGTTTGTAAAAACACTCCGTCCCGACGACGTTTTAATGATCACCGCCGATCACGGCTGTGACCCCACCGACAACAGTACCGACCACACCCGAGAATGCGTCCCCTATTTGATCTATGGAAGCGATCTGCCCTCCACCGATCGTGGCACTCTCTTGGGATTTGATACAATCGGCAAGGAAGTTGTAGCGCTTCTTACCCAATCTTAAATTTATGAAACAAGAAACAATCAACCTCTTGGTGGAAGCTGCCCTTTCCGCCAGAGAAAAAAGCTATTGTCCTTATTCAGGCTTTGCCGTAGGTGCTGCTTTGCTCACCGCTGATAGTAAGTTGTATACGGGCGCAAACATCGAATCCGCTTCCTACTCCCCCACCATTTGCGCTGAACGGGTGGCGATGTTCACCGCCGTTCATCAGGGAGAACGAGAGTTTGCCGCTATGGCAATTGTGGGCGGCAAACGAGGAAATTCCGTTTCCTCCTATTGCGCTCCTTGCGGCGTTTGCCGTCAGGTACTGGCTGAATTCTGCGATCCCGACTTTCCCGTAATTTTATTTGACGGAAAAGAACCCAAAATCCTTACCCTATCCGCCCTTCTTCCCGAAAGCTTCGGAAAGGCTGATCTGGGCACTACCCAGTAGGAGTTTGCCTATGAGAATGTACGATCTCATTGAAAAGAAAAAGCACGGCATTGCCCTCTCCGCTGAGGAGATCCGTGAAATGATTACTGAGTACACTAAGGGAGCGATCCCCGACTATCAGATGTCTGCCCTCACCATGGCAATCTACTTCAACGGCATGACCGATGAAGAAACCTTTGTGCTCACCGATGCCATGGCAAAATCAGGGGACACCGTTAGTCTGGAGCAGTTTGGCAACCGCAGCGTGGATAAGCACTCCACCGGCGGTGTTGGCGACAAGACCACCTTGATCGTTGCGCCTATTGTTGCATCTGCCGGAGGAATCGTTGCCAAAATGAGCGGTCGAGGATTAGGTCACACCGGCGGAACGGTGGACAAATTGGAATCCTTCCCCGGTTTTCGTACTTCCCTCACACCTGACGAGTTTACCCGTCAGGTGGAGGAGCACGGCATTGCAGTCATCGGACAAAGTGCCGATCTTGCGCCTGCCGATAAGAAGCTCTATGCACTCCGTGACGTCACCGCAACGGTAGATTCCCTTCCCCTCATCGCCTCCTCCATCATGAGCAAAAAGCTTGCTGCAGGCACCCACTCCATCGTTCTGGACGTGAAATGCGGAAGCGGTGCCTTCATGCGCACTCCCGAGGATGCAACCGCCCTTGCCAAGACTATGGTTCGCATCGGTCTTGCCCACGAGCGCAACATCGCTGCGGTGATCACCAATATGGATATCCCCTTGGGTCATGCCATCGGCAACGCCATGGAAGTCACCGAAGCAATTGAGGTGCTCCGCGGAGGCGGCCCCGATGATCTCCGCACCGTTTGTCTTACCCTTGCCTCCCACATGATCGCCCTCTCCTGTGAGATCGATCAGGATGCGGCTCGGAAGATTGCCGAAGAGCATCTGTACAGCGGCAAAGCATACGCGAAATTCTGCGACTGGATCGAAGCCCAAGGCGGCGATGTTGCTTATGCTAAAGATCCTGCGCTGTTTGGCAATACGCGTTATTCCCAAGATGTACTTGCCCCCTGTGATGCTTATATTACCACCTGTAATGCCGAAATGATCGGCACTGCCGCCATGATTCTGGGCGCAGGCAGACAGACCACAGACTCGGTGATCGATCCACGTGCGGGCATTTACCTGCATAAGAAAACAGGCGATTTCGTAAAGGCAGGCGATCCGATCGCTACCCTCTATACCGAGCATCAGAATACTCTGGAGAAGGCCGCAAACTGCATTTCCTCCGCCATCACGTTTAGTGAAAATTGCCCTGCTAAACAATCTTTAATTTTTGCCATTATTGACCGTTCTTCTGCTGAATTTCACTGAGAGGAAGGAGACATACTATGAAAGATAGATTGATTATTGGTATCGCAGGCGGTTCGGGTAGCGGTAAAACTACCCTCACCGAGAACATTGCCGCTCATTTTGATTGTCAGGTCTCGGTTTTGCGCCACGATGACTATTATAAATCCCAAAAAGATGTTGCGCCCGAGGAACGTGCGCGGCTCAATTATGACCATCCCTCTGCATTTGACACCGAACTCCTCATCCGCCATCTGGATACCCTGAAGGCAGGCAATTCCATCGAGTGCCCCATCTATGACTATGCCCATCACGATCGCAGCAAGGAATTCAGACGTGTGGAATCCACCGAAGTAATCATTTTGGAAGGCATCCTCATTTTCGAAAATCCCGAACTGCTGTCGCGACTGGACATGAAGATCTTCGTGGACACCGATTCGGATGTACGCATTATCCGTCGGATTCTCCGTGATGTAAAAGAGCGGGGCAGAACACTGGATTCGGTGATTCGCCAGTATCTTGCTACGGTCAAGCCTATGCATGAAGCATTTGTGGAGCCCAGCAAAAAGCACGCCGACATCATCATTCCCGAAGGCGGCATGAATCCTGTAGCCTACGGCATGATCATTCAGAAAATTGCAGGGCATCTGGCTTTGGACAACGAATAACCCCTCTTCCAATCGCAACCACACATTTGGAGGTAACTATGCCCAAATACGAAGTTCTTTCACCGGAACTGACCCAACAAATTCAAACGGACAAGGAAAACGGCACACTCCCCCCCATGGCGTTTCCCGATGCCAAGGTAGTCCGCCGTCAAGATCTTGCCCGTGATGCCGCCAGCATTTGGCGTCCCACCTTTGTACACGACATTGACAAGATCCTCCATTGTCCTTTTTACAATCGCTATACTGACAAAACACAGGTTTTTTCCTTATGGAAAAATGACGACATTACCCGCCGCAGTCTTCATGTACAGCTGGTTTCCCGCATTGCCCGTACTATCGGTACAGTTTTGGGATTAAACCTGGATCTCATTGAAGCCATTGCGCTGGGACACGATATGGGACATACTCCCTTCGGACACGCAGGCGAATCCTATCTGGATCAGCTATACTCTGCCCAAACGGGACGGCATTTCTATCACAACATTCATTCCGTACGGGTACTGGACGGCATCTTCCCCTACAACATCAGCTTGCAGGTGCTGGACGGTATTGCCACCCACAACGGCGAGATCGAGTGTGAGGAATACTATCCCCAAGAACTGAATTCCTTTGAGGAATTCGACCGCATCATCCATCGCTGTTATGAGGACAAGGAGTATATGCTCAGCCGTATGCCCTCTACCTTGGAAGGCAATGTAGTCCGTCTGTCGGACATCATCGCTTATCTGGGCAAGGATCGTCAAGATGCCATGCGCACAGGTACAGTAAATGAAGCTCTCTTTGTCAATGAGGGAATCGGCTCCATCAATGCTGAGATCATCAATAACTTAGTTACCAATATCATTGAAAACAGCTACGGAAAGCCCTATATCAAACTGGACACCGAGCATTTCCAAGCTCTTCGCAAGTCCAGACTGGACAATTACCGCATGATCTATCTGAACAAGTCGGTAAATCCTCAGCTTTCGGCTATCATTAAGCCCATGATGGGCGAGATTTACGGTCAGCTGTTAGATGATTTCAAGAATGGCGCTAAATACTCCCCTATTTTCAGTCACCACATCGACTATGTCAACAAGGTGCATTACCGCAGAGAGACTCCCTATGCAGCTGGCGACCCCAATCAGATCGTGGTCGATTATATCGCCAGCATGACCGACGACTATTTCATTGAACTCCACCATTATCTATTCCCCGACAGCAATCTGAAGGTAGAATACAAGGGCTACTTTGACGAATAAGTAAAGAACAGGTATCATCATTATGTTTCAATCAATTTTGCAACTGATCCGTGAGTATCCTCGGATCATCATTCACCGCCATAAAAACCCCGACGGAGACGCCCTGGGCAGTCAGATGGGACTTTGGCAGATGATTCGGGACAACTATCCCGAAAAAGAAGTCTATATGGTGGGCGATATGACTCCCCGCTATGCCTTTATTACAGATCGACCCATGGATACCGTAGAGGATTCCCTCTACGACGGCGCCCTGGCGATCGTTCTGGACACCTCGGCAAAAACACTCATCAGCGACGACCGCTACACCCTCGCCTCTGCTACCGCACGGATCGATCACCATATTTTCGTGGAGCAGATCTGCGCTACCGAAGTCACCGACACATCCTTCGAAAGCTGTTGCGGTCTGATTACCGCCCTTGCCATGGAAGGAGGCTTTACCGTTTCTCCCATTGCGGCAAAAGCCCTCTACACGGGCATGGTCACCGATTCGGGACGTTTCCGCTACGATTCTACCAACGGACAAACCTTCCGCATGGCGGCGTTCCTCATCGAAAAAGGCTTTGATACCGCCGAAATTTACCGCAATCTTTACTCGGACGATCTTGCCAATGTTCAACTGCGTGCGAAATTCACTTTAAAAATCCAAACCACCCCTCATCGGGTTGCCTACATTTATACCACCAAGGAAGAAGTCGCCGAAACCGGTGCCGATCTGTTCACCATTTCCCGTGGAATGGTGGGCGTTATGTCTGAACTCAAAGGCATCGATTCGTGGGTAAACTTTACCGAAACCGAGAACAGCGTGCTTTGTGAGATCCGCTCCAATCGGTATAATATCAATCCCATCGCCGTAAAATACGGCGGCGGCGGTCATCAGAAAGCAAGCGGCGCTACCTTAAAGGATCGAGAGATGGCGATGGCGCTTCTCGATGATCTTTGCAATCTCTCCAAGGAGTCCTGATATGAATAAAGAAGCAATGCAAGCGGTCCTTGACAAGATCCGTGCTTATGATAAGATCATGATCTTCCGTCACAAAATGCCTGACGGAGATGCCATCGGCTCCACCAAGGGGCTGCAAGAGATCTTGCGGCTGACCTATCCCGAAAAAGAGATCTATCTCAACAACTGCGATCAGTCGGACTATCTTGCCTTTTTGGGCGAAGAGGATGCCCCTCAGAGCGACGAATTTTACAGCGAGGCATTGGGTATCGTTCTGGACACAGCCACCTCCAAGCGCATCTCTAACCCTCGGTATACCCTTTGTAAGGAGATCGTGAAGATCGACCATCACATCCCTATCGAAGCCTTCGGTGTATGCGAATGGGTGGAAGAGGAGCGTTCCTCCGCTTGTGAAATGGTTGCACAGTTTTACGCCACCTTCCAGGATGAACTGAAGATCAGTCCCCTTGCCGCCACCTATATTTACACAGGCATGGTCACCGATTCGGGTCGCTTCCGTTATCGGGAGGTTTCGGGAGACACTATGCGTCTTGCCGCCCTTATGCTGGACCAAGGCATTGATGCCGACCGCATCTATGCGCATCTGTATATGAAGGACATCCCTTCCCTGAAACTGCAAGCATGGGTGCTGAGTCACATGAAGCTCACCGAGCACGGTGTGGTTTATCTGCATATCAGCAAGGCAATTCAGGAAAAATTCGCACTCAGCTTTGAGGCGGCAAGCGCGGCGGTATCCTATATGGATTCCATCAAGGACAGTCTGATCTGGCTTGCGTTCATCGAGGCACCCGACGGAAGCATCCGTGTGCGGCTCCGTTCCCGTTTCGTTACGGTCAGCGAGCTGGCTGAAAAATACGGCGGCGGCGGTCACGCTTGCGCGGCAGGTGCAACCGTCCACAGCCGTCAAGAGGAGCGGAAACTGATCGCTGATGCAGATCGCATCCTTCACCAGTACAAAACCACCCACGAGGATTGGCTATGAAAATTTTAATTACCAATGATGACGGCGTGTTTGCCCCCGCCCTGCCCCATCTCATTCGCTGGGCGCGCCAATACGGCGAAGTGGTGGCGGGTGCCCCCAAGGTGGAACAGAGCGGAAAAAGCCACGCCATTGATTTCACCCGTCCAATGGAAATCAAGGAAGTATCCATTGCACCGGACATCACCGCCTATTCGGTGGACTCCACCCCTGCTGATTGCGTACGCTTTGCCTTGGATCAACTGGGCAAGGATTTCGACATTCTCTTGTCAGGTATCAATCGCGGATATAATTTAGGCGCAGACATCGTCTACTCGGGCACGATCGGCGCAATCTTTGAAGGCGCTCGTCAAGGACTTCCCGGCATTGCCCTGTCCGCTTTCCCCGCCAATCATATCGAGGCGGTGAATGAACTGGACAAGGTGTTTGCCTATATCAAGGACCACAAACTCTTGGAACAGAATTGTCTATATAACGTGAACATTCCTCCTGTCACACAGGGAATTCGCATCACCCGACAGGGCGGCATCTACTTCACCGATCGTTTTATCGCTATTGGCGGCGATCAGTATATTCAAGAAGGCGAGCCTTCCATCGGTGATTTGTCTGACACATCTATTGACATTTCCGCTGTGCACAGCAATTTGATTTCGATCACTCCCCTTTCCCCTCACCGTACCGATTTTGAAGTGTTTCGAAAACTTACCCAATAAGAAAACACCCGCATTTTATGCGGGTGTTTTTCGTTATGCCGCCATCCATTCCTGTTCCTTGGAAGGAAGAATCCATAGGATACTGATGGTCCTTGTCTGCGTGGGAAGCTTGCTCAAAACCGATTCCACATAGGGGGTGGGATTGCAATTGTACTTGCTGGAAATCACACCGCCACCGGTCACGTTTCCGAAAATCTCACCCCAACCACCGTAATAGTTGAGGTATTCCTGGAAATCGTTGTAATGGTTGTAGGTATAGAACAAATACTTTTCATTGGGATCAATAATTTGATTATTGTTGGCATCGAAACGGCTGTACACGATTCGTGCGGCACCACGGACGATTCGTCTGCCATCGTTGTAGAGCACCGCACTATAAGAGGGATCGCAATCGGTACCTGTGGTGCCGATATCGATCTCAAAATAGCGCAGATCACCACCGCATCCGCTGATATTGGGAAGTTCAGGCTCGTAGGGGTACTTCTTGGTGTCGCCGCTGAAGCTACTATGATTGAGACGCAGATGCTCGCCCCAAATACTACTGGTGGGATCGGCTTTTTTGTTGGTCACATAATTCGCAGGGATATCGCCAAAGGCATACACATACGCCGCAACCTCTTCCAAGGTAATGTATCCGCCGCCGCGATAGACACGGAAAACCTCCGCACCGTATGCATCTACCACCACATAGGTATTATCATCGGCAAAATAGGGGTTAGAATTGCGGATCAACAGTCCGTTCTTCTTAGGCTGATACGATGAAACGGTAGGCGCTTGGTCGGGAACGGTCAGCGCACCCGAAAGAATTCCCAGTTCCGAGCGCGAGAGTGCCTCCTCATAACTATCTGCAGGATCGGCATCGCCATAGAATTTGTCCCGTTCGGGAGAGATCTGCGGAATATCGGAATCACCATCGTCAGTGGTAGGATATGCGGAAACAACAACTTCCACACTAGCGGAGAGCTTACCGAGTTTGACGGTAATGATCGCTTTTCCCGGCTTCATGGCGGTGATTCGTCCAATCGAATCCACAAACACACAGTCAGACGAAGAAGACCATTTCAAATCGTTCTGCAATTCCTCGGTGGCATTGGTCTCCAGCAGGATCACTTCTCCCACATCAACTGTTCCGCCGTTAAAATTGATGATTTCCAAATTGTCGGGAAGCGTTGCTCCTTGCTGACAACCTGTAAAACCAAACAATAAACTGATCAATAAAAGAACTGAAATAACAGATATATTACGCCGATTCATAGCCTTTCCCCTTTGTTGCATATAGTTTGATTTTATACTATTTCCCCCTATTTGTCAATAACTTTCCATGAAAAATCCCCTACACCTTGCGGTGTAGGGGATAAATGCATATTAGATTAGTTGAATCTTCTCTTGCGAGAAACTACGCAGAGGATTGCAACGCCTGCCAACATCATTGCAGGAACCAGAACGATCAGCGCGTCGCCGGTCTTAGGAGGATTAACAGAGCTGTAGGAATCAATTACACAGCCGGAGTTGAACTCAACCTTACCGGTTTCGGACTTGTCATTATACTTAATGATAGAACCGCTTACGGTGATGGTATCGCCAACCTTGATCACGTCAGCGCCTTCGCCCTTCAGACGGTAGCACTGGATGGGCTTATCGGTCATACCGTCTACTACCATGGTAACAGTTACGTTCTTGTACTGCTCGGAGTATTCGGTATCAACAGAGGTGATCACACCGGTCAGGGTGTATACATGGCTGTCAGACAGAGTCTTGCCGATTTCCAGTGCGTAAGCTGCATCCAGAATAGCCTTGGGGGTATCGTAAATCACAACTTCGCCTGCTGCGGGAACTACCTTGTCCAGAGAGCAGTTAGCCTTGAACTCGATGGTGCCGTTGTAGTTGGTAAGAGTACCGGTTACGGTGATGGTATCGCCGGACTTGATGGTGTCAGCGCCATTACCCTTCATACGGTAGCAAAGGATGGGCTTGTCAGCCATGTTGCCAACCTGGATTACAACACTAACGTTGCCATACTGTTCAGAGTAAGCAGTGTCGATAGAGGTGATCACGCCGGTCAGAGTGTAAGTACCGTCAAGAGTTGCGCCTGCTTCCAGAGCGTAAGCAGCCTTCACGATCTCTTCGGGAGTGGTGGGCTTAACTGCGGGAGTGTCGGGAGTATCAGGAGTTTCAGGAGTGCTGGGAGCATCGGGAGTAACAGTGCCTTCTACCTTATAGAAATTGAAGGTAGTAACATAGTTCTGGGGAGCTGCTTCAATAGAAGCGGGTCTGTACTGTCTGAAACGCAGGCTATTGCTTGCTGCTGCATAGCAGAGCATACGGCCGTCTGCATCGCCGTCTACCAGAATAGTGAATGCGCCATTTGCATCGCAGGTGGGAACCCATACGGTTTCTGCGTTTGCCATCTTGTTGGAATCGCCCTTGCCGATAAACTTGCCGGCGCTATCCTTCATGGTGATCTTACCGTCAGTAACGGTAACAGTGATTACGGTTGCGCTGCTTACGGAAGTGATCTTGCCGTCAACGGGAGCAACATCTACAGCAAGGTACCAATCTTTTTCAAAAGTGGTCATTGCCTTGTTGTTAGTAGAAACAACTACATACTGGCCGGATACCAGCTGATCCATAGAAGTAATCTTGGTTGCAACTGCTTCATCTGCAAATACTGCCATGGGAACGATGGAGAGAACCATCATCACGGTCAGTGCCAGTGCAAGAATGGACTTGAAATTAAGTTTAGTCATATGAACCTCCTAAAATTGATTCAATCAATTGATTAGCCGATTACGTAAATGCCCATCTGGAACAGAGCATCGGTAGCTTCATTGCCATTGGTGTAGGTGCTCCAGTTGTCCTTGGAAGCGTACCATTCAATGAAGTTGCCGCGAACGGTGTTCTTGATGTTGTAAAGACCGCCGTCAAGAGCGATAACTTCCCACTTGTCGTTGGCATAGCCAAGACCCATGCTGGAATAAGAATCCTGCATCGCAATCTTCTGACCGCCCTGCTCAAAGCTGAAGGTACCGTCGTCGTTTGCAACAACAGTCCAGATTTCAGCGTCGCCGTAACCGGTCACGGTGTTATCGGTGATGGTTACGTCTACGCCCTTCTGATAGAAGCTGCCTTCGGTGCAAGGATCGGAGGACAGTGCCTTCTTGTTCGCTACGTTTACGATTACGATCTGCATGCCTTCGGTCAGCGCACCGTTCAGTGCGGTTGCGCCATTGCCGGGAGCCTCGGTATTGCCTGCGGACTTATAGGAGTCCAGAGTACAACCGGAGTTGAACTCAACCTTACCGGTTTCGGTCTTGTTATCATACTTGAGGATGGAACCGGTTACGGTGATGGTATCGCCAACAGCGATCACATCAGCGCCGCTACCCTTCAGACGGAAGCACTCGATGGGCTTATCAGTCTTTCCTGCTACTACGATGGTAACAGTTACATTGTTGTAGCCTGCATCGTAAGGAGTGTTTACAGCGGTGATCACACCGGTAAGAGTCTGCAGACCGGTGAGAGCTTCGCCGATGCCCAGCGCGTAAGCTGCGTCAACGATTTCCTCGGGAGTCATTTCTTCGGGCTTGTCCAGAGTAGGAGCATCCTTGCCCTCTTCCAGGAACTCTGCGGGGAACTGAGATACGCCGGTGTTCGCCTCGGTAATATAGGTGGATTCGGAAATGCAGAAGGTTTCGTAGGTGCTGTAGGTACCCATTACATAGGTGGTACCTTCAACAGTAGTGAACCATGCATTTACCTTCTGCTGGTAGGTCCATACAGAGGAGTTTTCTGCGGAGTAGCAGAGATACTTGCTTACCTTACCGTCTTCAGCGGTAACAGTGTGCGCGTAGATATAGTTCTTTACGCCGTCGATTTCGGTGTAGATCTTGTAACCGCCTTCTGCTTCTTCGGTATAGAATACTGCTGCCTTGGAAGCGTCTTCGGTGGACTTGATATACTTGTCATCCTGAGTTTCGGTGATAGCGTAGAGCACCTTGCCTACGTTCACCTGAGTCATATACATCTTGAAGGACTTTTCGCCGCCAAGATCAGAGGAGCTGCTGTTGTTTACAACGGGAAGTACACGGTTGAAGGATACTTCCTGGATCTTGCCGTCTGCAGCCTTGATGGTTGCAGTCAAGGTGTACTTCTGCTCGGTCTCATTCTTTTCGGGAATGGTGATGGTCCAGAAGCCTGCCTGCTTGCTTTCCACAACCTTGATGGTGTCAATGCTAACCTTCCAGGTCACGGTAAACTCGGTAGTACCGATCATGACCTTTGCAGGCATGTCGTAGCTACGAGGGGTGTTTGCGGGAGCATCCTTGTACAGGGACTTCACATAAGTCACTGCATCTTCCAGGGTTGCGCCCTCTGCATCGGTGGTTTCGTTCTTACAGCCAACCAGACAGCCGAAGCAGAACACCAATGCCAAAAGAAGTGCTAAATACTTTTTCATACTTTCTCCTTAAAAATTGATTTTATTAAAATTCTGCAATTTTAATCAAAACAAAAGTTTTTGTTCTCGGTCAATGGATGGTTACATCGTTGACAGAGAAGATCTTGATTTGATAGGTGCCGTTGAAAATATCCACGACGCCCTTCACATCAATGGTCTTGCCTGCGAAATAGCTTTCGGTAATTTTGTTACCGTCCTCATCTCGCAATACCGCAGTACGGATCGACATCTTCTTGCCCGATTCGTCCTCACAGGTGAGGGTCATAGCGCCGTTAGAGTCAGGATTATCGCTCTGGGTAGTAGAAGTGGATACAACCTTCAGCTTCTTCATGGAGATGGAAGTACCCAATGCCAATTCAGCATAGGTGAAGTTTCTCTCTGCATCGCCCACGGTGATGGTCACCTGGCTGTTGAAGGTCTCCACGGTAGTTTCGGGATACGCAACGGTATTGCCCTCGCTGATCAGCTTCAGATTGTTGGGATCGTCAGGCTTTCGTGCATCATAGGAAACGTCGGCAATCTGATAGGAGTTACCGGTTTCGTAATACTGCACCGAACCTACCACGCGTACTCGATTGCCTACCGACAGGATTCTCAGACCGCCGCTGGAGAGGTTATAACCATAGTAAATATAGATACCGAAGGTCTTACCGCTCTCATCGTCATAGTCCTCAACGTATACTGCCTGACCAACGCTCTTGGTAACAACGCCTTCAAAAGCAACCTTGGTATTGAGGTAATCGGTAAGGTTGCAACGCAGCTCCTTCATGGTGATGGGAGTTGCATCGCCGTAATAGTAATCGGGGTCAGCCTCACCGGAGTAAACCTTGAGCTTCAGCGCCTTTGCCTGAGCGATTGCGTCCATACACACATCGCCGTAACGGGTCTGCGCAGAGTTGGAGGCGATCGCCAAACCGTTCTGGAGAAGCTCCAGATTCAGGTTACGATAGTTATCGCTGCCACTGGGCTTATACCATACCCACAGCAGATAGCGGTTACCGGTGGAGTCTGCGTTCCAATTGCCATCGTCGGATTCTACGATAATGGAAGATGCATTCTTCAGCGCATTCTTGGTGAAGTTAGATGCTGCCTTACCCCATTCCTCGATCTTACCGGTGGATTCGGGGGTGTTCACTGCCAGATAACGAGCAGTCAAAGTAGCATTAGGGAAATCACCGTCTCCCTTTTTACGAAAGTTGGTGGTGTCACCGTCGGTGTAGGATGCGACGGTCACCTCTTGCTTCATGGTGTCGGAGGACATATCCAACTTCAGCGAAGCAACATAGTCCACCTCTTTGATGGGTTCATTGGTTTGGTCCTTGTCCGGACCGCATGCTGTCAGCGGAGCCAACAGCATTGCGGTCATCAGCGCAAAGGAAAGAATTCGGCTTGCGGATCGAATTTTCATCATCCCACGCTCCGCTTAGCCTGCCTGATACTTACACTCGGCAATTGCGTCTTCAAACGCTTTCTTGATCAGCTTATTCACGTCGCCGCTATCCTTTGCAGACAGACACTGCTGCATCAGAAGACCTACCTGGTCACGGGCGATAGAAGAACCGTTGAATGCGGGAGAGGTGT
>JAZRIH010000202.1:0-5748 GCA_045645175.1 Eubacteriales bacterium
CCCCCGCCCACACAATCTCGCCCTACTAACAAATGGTGATTACATTGCCTACTTAGGCTTTCATACACAATCTCCCTAAAAATAACCACAATCCATAGAAAATGATTCTATGGATTGTGGTTATTTTATTCTTTCCAACAGATACGCCGAGAAGGCCCTCCAAAATTCGTCAGCATTCATCAAAATATACAATTTTTTCAAAAAAATTGCACTTAATACTTCTGAAGGTATTGACGAATAAACCGCAAAGTGATATAATATACTCGGTATACTCTAAAATTTGCAAAAAAATACTACATTTTTTATAAACAATTTACTATTTGAGTTTGCACAAATCTTACAATCCACAACCACTCTCTCAATGGGAGTTCTATTGTCTTTTTCATTCTCAAATAGACTTGCAAAATACAGAAAAACGGGGGGGAATATCACATGTGTAATATGTTGGTAAATGTGTTTGGAGAATTCACCATTCGAGCAGGCGACCAAAGCATTTCCGGCGGCGACAATCGAGCAAAAAAACTTTGGTTTCTGTTGGCTTATCTGATTTATAACCGTCACCGTGTTGTAAAACAAAACGAATTGATCGATCTTTTATGGAGCGAAAGCGAAAAGGGATCCAACCCTTCGGGCGCATTGAAAACACTTTTCTATCGTGTGCGTTCTTTGTTGGATAAACTGTGGGATGGCGCAGGAAAGCAGCTGATTCTCTGCCAACCTGCCGGCTATATGTGGAATCCCGAATATCCCGTCACCTTGGACTGCGAAGAATTCGATAAATTGAATGAGCGGATTACCCAAAGCAACGATCTTGCCTTGGAGGATACGCTGAAATTGCTGCGCCTTCACAACGGTGAGTTTCTGCAGGAACTTTCCTCTGAGCTGTGGGTAATGCCTATCGCTACTTATTATCACAATGCGTATATATACAACCTTCTGCGTATTCTTCCCACCTTGCTTGAAAATCGTCAGTATGAGGATATCGTTGACTTTTGTCAAAAAGCAGTGGTGTTGGAGCCCTATCACGAAGAGCTCTATTGCTATTATATGCGCGCATATATTGCTCTGGGTAAACAAAAGTCTGCCATTGATGTTTACCAGAACCTGAGCGACAGACTTCTTTCGGAGCTGGGTATCATTCCTTCCGAAGAAACCCGTTCCATTTATTACGAAGCATTAAAATCTACTAACGATCATACTTTGACGGTAGAAATCCTGCAAACCCAGCTGCAAGAAAAGAATTCCTACCCCGGCGCACTGCTTTGTGACTACGATTTCTTCCGCATTCTCTACTACTCCATGGCAAGATCGGTACTGCGCAACAGCATCGCAGTCCATCTGGCGCTCCTCACCATATCGGGAAAGCACGACACCCAGTTAACCACCCAAAAGAGAGAAAAAATCATCGAAAATTTGGGCAGCGTAATTCGCAGCTCTCTGCGCCGCGGCGATTCGGGCGCACGATGCAGTGCCACCCAATATGTGATTATGCTTCCTCGTGCCAACTACGAAGACAGCTGCAAGGTATGCGAACGCATTTTCAAAGCATATTTCAACAGTTTTTCGCGTTTGGATGTTAACCTTCGCTATGAGGTTTTCCCCCTTCAACCGGACGATAAGGAGAATATCCGATGGATCAATTAACCATTCCCCAATTAAAGACTCCATTTGTAATAGAATACTGCCACACCGCCCAAAGCAACTTGGATTTTGTTGGTGATTGCGGCTGTTTGGCAGATCTGCTTGGCTTTTCTGCGGAAGAATTGTCCCAAAAGAGTTTTTCTGACTTGATCGCCCCTCCCAAGGATAACACCCTCTCTCAACTATTTGAGCAGATCACTACAACAGGAGAAATTGACCTCTACTGTTCGTTAATGAAAAAAGACGGATCTTTGGTCAATGTGTTAAACCGCGGCAAGACCGTTACGTTGAACGGACTGTGTCTGGTGCATGGCGTATTGGTCATTGCAGAAGATTCTTATCGTTTACTGAATCGTTATCGAGAAGAACTACAGCAATGTCAAGCTGAATTGCATCAAAAAGAAACCATGATGCACTCCTACCGCGTGCGTGCCGAGCAGGATTCGTTAACTCAATTGTTTAACGCAAGAACGACTCGTTATCTTTGCGAGGAGTATTTATCCAATCCCACCAAGCATTGCGCCTTGATTATGATCGATGTGGATGATTTCAAGCGAATCAACGACCGCTACGGTCATATGGTAGGCGATTATGTCTTAATGCGTGCTACTGAGACCATTAAACGCCTGTTTCGTTCCAACGATATCGTTGGCCGAATCGGCGGAGACGAATTTCTGGTATTGATGAAAGATGTTTCGGATCCCACTATCGTGGAATTGCGTTGTTCTCAAATTGTATCTGCATTCAATGAAATTCAGTGCGCATCCATGGAAAACGAAACATTGGGTTGCTCTGTGGGCGCTGTACTGTCCAGCACACTAAATAATACTTACGAAGCACTCTTTTGCAACGCCGATAAATTAATGTATCGCTGCAAAAGATCAGGCGGAAATTGCTATACAATCCAGATGATGGACTAAAATGCATTCCTGCACACAAATTATATAAAAGGATGGCCGGCTATGAATAAAGAAATCTGCGAAAAACGTTTTCCTTTATCACTCAGCCAATTGAATATATTAAATCTGGAACGGTCGTTCCCCGGAACATCGATCAATAATATCAGTACAACGATCCGCATTACCGGACGATTGGATTTTCCCGTTCTTCAGAAGAGCATCAGTCTCGTGTTAGAGAATGATGCTTCTCTGCGCACCCGACTGGTTGAAGAAGACGGAAATGTTCTGCAATATCATGCACAGTATGTGAAAGAAACATTCCCCGTTTATGATTTCTCCAATACCAGCCGAGAAGGTATCGAAAATTGGGAAAATGCTGTTACCCGCGAGCTCATTCCCCTGTTTGAGGGCGCACTCTATCGATTTGTGCTGTTCAGAGATGCGGAAAACAGCGGCGGCGTACTGGTAAAACTGCATCATATTATTGCAGACGGCTGGACCCAGATCATGCTGTGCAATAAAATCGGCCGTACCTACATGGAATTGCTTGCCGGACAATCCTGTGATCTTACCCATGCCCCCGACTACGAATTACACGTGCAGGAGGAGCAAGAGTATCTCTCATCCAAGGCATATTCGAAAGACAAGCGGTATTGGAAAGACATCGTTTCCCATATCGAAGAACCTTCTGCCTTAAAATCGGTCAACAGCGCCGCAATCAGTCCCGTAGGACGTCGCAAGAGTTTCGATTTGCCTGAAATTCTGAATCATGCCATCTACACCTACTGCCAGAAGCATCGTGTTGCCCCCTTTGCCGTTATTTATATGGCGCTTGCAATTTACTTTAAGCGCAACGGTGGTGCAGATCGTTTCACTATTGGCGTTCCCATCATTAATCGAACAAACTATCAGTTCAAACAGAGCTCCGGTATGTTTGTTACCACTCTGCCCTTCTACAATGAGATCAATGACGAATGGACTTTAAACGAGTTCAATGATGTACTGGCAGAACGGTGGTATGAAATGCTGCGCCATCAGCGATTCCCCTTCTCACAAATTTGCAATTACACTCCCAACAGCGGAAGATTATTCCATATCGCTTTGTCCTATCAGGACAGTAAGATCTTTGAAAGTCACGATGTATCGGTTGAACTCAGCGGTCGTTGGCATTATTGCGGATACCAGGCTGAACAGCTGGCGATCCATTTGACCAATCTGAAAAGCCATCGCCAGTATGCCATCGATTACGATTATCTGACCCAGTTCTTCACCCAAGAGGAAATTGTGGTTCTGCACCATAATCTTTGTCACATCTTGGCGGAAGCACTCAGCGAACCCGACAGACCGATCTATCGTCTGAATGTACTGTCGTTGGAAGAAAAAGAAGAAATTCTATATAAATTCAATCAGACTGACCGCTATCTGGAAGAGCGTTCGGTTTATGATGCGCTGATTTCCAATAACACCAGACATCTCAACCGTGTAGCGCTGATCCACAACGGGGAACGTATGACCTACGGTTCCCTTCTGAGACGCGGCTCACAATATGCCACCGCATTGTCGAAAATGGAAGCAGGCAAAGAAAAGCTTGCCGCAATTTTGCTTCCCAGAAAATTCGATTTGTTTGCAGCTCTCATCGGCAGCCTTGAGACAGGATACGGATATCTGTTGCTCTCGGAAAGTCTGCCTACCGAGCGAATCAAGACGATCCTTTCTAAAAGCAACGCCGATGTCCTAATCACCAATGAAAAGGGCAAGCTGCGGATCTCCGATTACGATATCCCTATGATCCTCAGCAATTCTGTCGATCAATGGAATGCCGGAAACAAAGACCGTTGCATGAACTCCGAGTTTGACGGTGCGCCCGGCGATCAGTTGGCTTATGTAGTTTACACCTCCGGCAGTACCGGAGAGCCCAAGGGCGTAGAGATCACTCATAGAAATCTGCTGAACCTCGCCCAAGAAATGGAATCTGTCTATGGTCAAGGCGCCGTTCTATCGGTATGCAACGTGGGCTTTGATGCCTTTATGCTGGAAAGCATTGTTGCGCTCCTGAACGGCAAAACCATCGTGTTGCCTACCGACAACGATCTGGAAGATCCCGAACGTCTCGCCTCTCTGATGAACGGCTATGCAGTGGGATTCTTCTCCATCACCCCCTCCAGACTTTCGGCTCTTTTGCAAAGCGAAGAGTTCCGCAAAGTAATGTGGAGAATGGAAAGCATCGTTTGCGGCGGCGAACAGTTCCCTCCCGAACTCCTTAAAAAACTCAAAGCATATACCAACGCTAAGATTTATAACCAATATGGTCCCTCGGAAACCACCGTTGCTGTCAGTATGAAAGAGCTTTCTCATACCGATAAGATTACGGTTGGTACTCCTATGGGCAACTGCAAACTGTATGTCCTTGACCGATGGATGAATCCCCTCCCCATTGGCGGAAGCGGACATCTGTTTGTAGGCGGCAAATGTGTAGGACGCGGATATCGAAATCTGCCCGAGCTGACCGAGAAAGTATTCTGCGACAATCCCTTTGTCAGCGATGATCGTCTCTATGATACCGGCGACCTCGCCTACTGGACACCCGGCGGCGAAGTGGTCTTGACCGGTCGTGCCGACCGTCAAGTGAAGTTGCACGGCTTGCGCATTGAATTGCAAGAAATTTCTGCTTGTCTGGAAGCATATGCTGACGTATCTATGGCATATGCCAAGATTTGCGAAATCAACGGACATCCCATCATCGGTGCATATTATACCTCGGCTCGCCCCCTGAATGAGGCAGATCTCCTTTCTCATGCCGCAACCTATCTGCCCCAATACATGATTCCCGCATTTATTATGAGGGTTTCTCAATTCGCAACCACTGCCAACGGAAAAATAGACGAAAGTGCGCTCCCTCTTCCCTCCCACTCCTACGATCCCGTCAATGAACACGTCACCCCTACCGCCGAGATCATTTTGAATATTTTCAAACAAGTTCTTGCTTGCGATACCCTCAACATTCACAGCGATTATTTCCTCTGCGGCGGTAATTCCTTAAATGCGCTGGAATGTATTATCCAAATCGAAGAACAGTTGAGCCAGAAAATCCGCATTGCCGATCTCTATGCATGCCGCAATGCCGCTCGTCTTGCTCAAATGATGGATGGAGCCTCCCCCGCCCCCCTCTCCCCCACTTTCGCCCCCCCTTCTGACTGTGGATTGAAGA
>JAZRIH010000203.1:0-5297 GCA_045645175.1 Eubacteriales bacterium
CAATCAGCAGCTTGGACTCTGCCAGGCGGATGGGATCAATATCGTACAGCGCGATCTCGCACTCGCGGAGGGAGGGGGTGCACATCACGTCACCCAGTACGTTCTTGGCGAATACGGTGCTACCCGCACCCATAAATGTAATTTTCATAGCCGTTTTCCTTTCGGACAAAATATGGTAATTCCATTATAACTGCCTTTGATGCAACTTGCTTGTATCTGTGTTGCAAAAGTTGGTGTTTATGTTGCGCAAGGCGAGAGAAAATGCAAAAATGACCCTCCATCCCGTTAGCAATGCCGATGGGATGGAGGGATTGGATCAAAGCAATCAGGAAAGGTTAAACCGAATTTCGAACCATGTGTTCTCTACGGAAATATCCAAGATATATCCCCATTCATCCCAACCGTTAAAGGTCAGGGTGACCGTTTGGGGCGTGTTAGCCTTCAATGCAACCGATTGTGATTCCACAGTCGCCAGCAGATCATCGCTGTGAGCGGACATGATTTGGAAGGTTACTTCCCGATCGGTGGGAGCGGTGATTTCTAAGGTAATCTTGTTTCCCCGCTTCAGTTCCAGATCCTTAGTACCCATCTCCAAGTCTTTTACGGTGACTGTGAGATCATCCTCGCCCGGATAGGTGTGGATGAGTTTTAGCGTACCGTCTGCATAGCTTCCGCCGTAGTATGCCCACGGATGATAGGTGCTGATGAGATTGAACATCCTCCAAAACTCATCGGTAGTTTCCAGCACAATACCTTCGCCATAGTGGGAGGTCACTCTTGCAAGAGAGGGGATGAAATTATTTCCGTTGGGATTTCGGGAGTATGTTTCACGGTAGAGGGTATCGCCGATCTGATACCAATGGGTTCCCACCTCTACCTCCTCCGGCGGAAAATAACTTTCGTTATCCCACGGAGCATCGCAAATGGCAGGCACGGATTGGTCGGTGTCTTTTAGTGATCCGATCAAGCGCGCAAGGATATCGGCACTCTCTCCGGTGTGGACTTTGGTGGAAATTCCGCTGAAATTGTTGCGGAAGTTCCACTCAGTGATGGTTCCTTGGTAGGTTGGGTCAGCGGTATCCATGAGTTGACGGATAGGCTCCAGATACTCGCTTTCCTCGAATTCGACTTTGGAATGGGTTACTTCGGGAGGAGTGAGGTCGGTGGTAGTGCTCGGGGCAGTATTACCACAACCGATTAATCCGAAGCAAAGCAGTACCAAAAGGACGGTCAGTGCAATGGGGGTATATCGTTTCATCGGTCCATCATCCTTTCTGTAAGGAATAGCGATCAGATAATCTCCAGTCCGTTGCGGTCGGGAAGGGTGGGATACTCATCCTCTAAGGTGTCGCTGTACCAGTATGCTACCGAAGAAATGTCGTCGGTCAGGGGCAGATAACGTCCCTCGCTTCTCCAACCCAGCGCCTGAATGGTGACACGGATGTCCTTTTCAAAGTAAATGGGATCCTGAATGTGCCAGCGGTACATATTGAAGCGACGGCAGGCTTTGTAAATAGGATCGGTAGAGTCCACCTTGGAAAGTCCCGAATAGGGAGTGGAAAACTCGGTGTACTGTCCCTTGACGTCAAAGTTGTATGCGCCGCAGATGTAGTCCTCGGTGCCTGTTCCGCAAATGGTGGGATAATCGGTGTCGCCGTCCAGGAAGAACTTGATCTCGCCTTCGCCCCACCAACCGTTGTTGTGGACGCCCCAGTATAGGTAGGTGCCTACATACTGACCGCATCCCTTGATGTTGTCCAGAATGGTGTGGCACTCGCCGTAGGGAAGGGGATTACTGCGGCGGAACTGTGCATGGAAGTAGAGGGCATCCTCGCCCACTTCTTTTTCTTCGCAGTCGATCTGATAATAGAGGATGATGCCTTGGGTGGAAGTGTTTTCCACGGTCATGCGGAAGCCCTTACGATAGGGCATTTCCCAATAGCAGTTCATGCCCTTACCGGGATTGTTGCAAACTGCCAGGCTGGACAGCTGACGGAATTCGGTGTAGCTTGCACTGGCGAAGAAATCGCTGAGGGGAACCTCTACCGAGGGGGTGTCGCTGCCGTCCCAGTAAATGCGGAGGATAAACAGACGTCCCGCAGGTGCGCTGTCGGTGAGCCAGATGTGACGAATGGCACCCATGCCCTTGATGTCAGCCATGGTAAAGGTCTTGCCTGCTTCAATGTAAACAGAAGGGGAAACCTTCCAGCCAATTCCCAACTCTCTTGCGGCAGCTTGGCCGGTTCCTTCGGTTGCCATACCGCCCTTACCCTTTTCACCGGTGAAGTTTTCGGGGCTTACAGAAAAAGAACGGATCTTTTGTTTCTTGGATAACTGTTCAAACATAATTGCCTCCAAAATGGTGCGCCCTGTGGGCAAATTGTAGTATGTGTACAGTATAACAAACAGAGGTAGAAAAGTCAATAGTTATTTTGTGAATGTTGACAAATTCTGCGGTACGCTTGACTTTTCTCAGGGAGCGTGGTATAATAACGGTACTGTTTTTGAGGAGGTGTCCCATGCACGAGTTGGCTGTTACACAGGGAATTTTGAATTTCGCCATCGAAGAAGCCCAAAAGCGGCAGGCGAAAAAGATCACCGATATCCGCATTGCCCTGGGCTCGCTGTCGGGAATCGTTGCCGATTGCGTGGATACCTACTTTCCCCTGGTGGCCGAACATACCATAGCAGAGGGAGCCAAGCTCACCTTCCGCCGCATCCCTGCGACGGTGCGATGTTTGGACTGCGCGGCAGAAAGTGAGCTGCCCGACTTCCGATTGCGCTGTCCGGTCTGCACATCCCGCAAGGTAGAGCTTAAATCGGGCAGAGAAGCCTATATTGAAAGTATGGAAATTGAAGAAAAGGAATAAATCATGGAAATCAAAGTCATTCATCAGATTATGGAGTGGAACGAAGACCACAGCAACGAGATCAAGAAGAACCTCGCCGACAAGGGCGTGACCATGATCAATGTCATGGGCTCTCCCGGTGCAGGTAAGACCTCGCTGATCACCTCGCTGATCGCACAACTGAGAGAGGAATATAAGATCGGCGTCATTGAAGGCGACATCGCCGGCAAGATCGATGCAGAAACCATCGCATCTCTGGGTATCCCCGTAGTCCAGCTGAATACCGACGGCGCTTGTCACATCGAGGCGATGTCCATTGAGCATATCCTGCCCGATTTTGATCTGGATGAGCTGGATCTGATTTTCGTGGAAAATATCGGCAATCTGGTATGCCCCGCCGAGTTCAACATCGGTGAAAGCGCACGCCTTGCCATTCTGTCCATCCCCGAGGGCGATGACAAGGTAGCGAAATACCCCCTGATGTTTGCCACCACCGATGCGTTGGCGCTGAACAAATACGATATGCTCCCCTATTTCGATTTTGACCCCGTCCGTGTAGAAAACGATGCCCGTGACGTCAATCCCAACGTGGAAATCTACCCCGTATCCACCCGTTCGAAAGAGGGCTTGGACGCGCTGGTGAATTGGGTAAAATCTGTTGCCAAAGGGTAAATTTCAGGTGATTTATCATAAAATTCATAAAAACTCGCCGTGATCACGGCGAGTTTTCTGTTTGTCTGCTAATTGACAAAAATAGCTTCGGATGGTAGAATAAATAGGTTTTTTGAATAGACTATACATAGGTAGAGATAAAGGAGAAAAAGGCATGAAACTGTTGGACTTTATGAAAAAGAACGTGGTACTGATGGTTGCCATCGTAGCGGCGATTATCACTTCTCTGATCGTTCCTCCCGATAAGGCATATTTGGGTTACTTCGACGTGAAGACCCTGACCTGTCTGTTCTGCGTATTGGCGGTAGTTTGTGCGCTGAAGAACATCAACTTCTTCTACATCCTGGCACGCCGTATCGTGCGCTCCTTCAAAAACGTGCGGATGTCGGTGCTGGCGCTGGTGTATATCACCTTTATCGGCTCCATGCTCATTGCCAACGACATGGCACTCCTCACCTTCCTGCCTTTGGGTTACTTCGTGCTCTCCACCACGGGTGCGGAAAAGCACATGGCGTTCACCTTCGTGATGCAAAATATTGCCGCAAATTTGGGCGGTATGCTCACCCCCTTTGGCAATCCTCAGAATCTTTATCTCTACACCAAATTTGAGATCAACAATTTGGAATTCATGGGCATCATGCTTCCGCCCTTCTTGATTTCCATTGCGCTGATCACCGCTCTGTGCTGGTTCTTCCTCCCTAACGAGCCTCTGCTCATTGAGGAAAGCAACGCGAAGTTGGATCCCAAGCGCGGTATTCTCTACGGCATCCTCTTTGCGCTGTCCATTGCCATTGTCTTCCGCGGCATCCCCTACTGGATCGGTTTGCTGGTGATCCCTCCCGTTCTTCTGTTTGTAGACCGCAAGGCGCTGAAGATGGTAGACTACCCCCTGCTGGGCACCTTTGTGGCGTTCTTCATTTTTTCGGGCAATATGGCACGCATCGGCGTTGTGCGTGAGCTGTTCAGCTTCCTCTTGGAAAAGAGCACCCTCCTGTTCAGCGTAATCTCCTGTCAGGTGATCAGTAACGTGCCCTCGGCGATCCTGCTGTCCCAGTTTACCGACAATTACCGTGAACTGCTCATCGGTGTGAACATCGGCGGTGTGGGCACCCTCATCGCATCTCTGGCGAGTCTGATCACCCTCCGTGAATATACCGCCCACAATCCCGGCAGAGTCGGCTCCTACGTGAAACTCTTCTCCGCCGTGAATTTCGGCTTCCTCTTTATCCTCACCTTCACCATGTGGTGGCTGTGAGAGAGCTACGGTTTTGTGGGGCGCTGCCCCACACCCTTCCAAGGGCTCTGCCCTTGGAACCCGCCCGCTTTCTTGAAAGAAAGCGGGGCAAAGAACTTCTGAAAATGCCCTGCAAATGCTTGCAGGGCATGATTTTTTATGTAATGATGGTAAAGAAAACAAACCGTGGCGGGATCAGCAGACGCCGTGCGGCTTACTGCACGCAGTTGCTTCGCAACTGTCTCTCGGTCGTGAGATGTCACCCACTTTAACCAACCACCCCTTGAGTAGTGACAGAAACGGCACAAAAATGTCGCGTCCTCAGACGCGACCAAAAGGGGGGTGACTTATAGGGGGGACTTAGTCCCCCCCTATAACGATTCTTTGCGAAGCAGTTGCAACGCAACTGCTACACTTCTCTTTCCATAAAGAAAGTAGGATAAATTGTCGAGACTATATCAAGGAACGTGTGTCAGCAAAGCTAATCCGACTTCCCTTAATCATAAATTCCCATAATCTCGAACAACTGATACACATCCTCT
>JAZRIH010000204.1:0-4953 GCA_045645175.1 Eubacteriales bacterium
GGCAAAGCCTGCGGGAGCGTTGAGGCCGGTACCGACGGCAGTGCCGCCCAGGGCCAGTTCGTACAGGGGCTTTACAGCCAGAACCAGCAGTTCTCTGTCTCTTTCCAGGGAGCTTCTCCAGCCGGAGATTTCCTGACTGAACTTGATGGGGGTAGCGTCCTGCAGGTGAGTACGGCCGGACTTCACGATGCCTTCGTTCTCTGCTTCCAGACGCTTGAAGGTGTCGATGAGCACGTCGATCGCAGGGATCAGCTTATCCTCGATAGCGATAACCGCAGAGATGTGCATTGCGGTGGGGTAGGTATCGTTGGAGGACTGGCTCATGTTGATGTCGTCGTTGGGGTGGAGCAGCTTCTTGCCCGCGATTTCGTTGCCGCGGTTAGCGATAACTTCGTTGGCGTTCATGTTGGACTGAGTACCGGAACCGGTCTGCCAAACTACCAGGGGGAAGTGATCGTTCAGGCTGCCGCTGATAACCTCGTCGCAAGCTGCGGAAATAGCAGCCAGCTTTTCGTCGGTCATCTTTTCGGGCTTCAGGGCATTGTTTGCCATTGCAGCCGCTTTTTTCAGAATGCCGAATGCGTGAGTGATCTCACGGGGCATGGTTTCGATGCCTACACCGATGGGGAAGTTCTGGCAAGAACGCTGGGTCTGTGCTGCCCAATAACGGTCAGCAGGAACCTTTACTTCACCCATGGAGTCGTGTTCGATACGATATTCCATCTTTGATCTATCCTTTCGATTCGATATTGATTACTATGGGATGTGACAGCTTAGAACTGAACCTGATCGATTACATCTCTCAGGCACTTTGCACTGTACTGCAGACGTGCGGTTTCTTCTTCGGTAAGAGGAGTCAGGACCTTGCCGCATACGCCGTCTCTGCCCACGATGGTGAGAGTAGACAGACATACGTCTTCAATGCCGTATTCGCCGTGCATCATGGAGGATACGGTCATAGCGGTTTCAGCACCGTTGAGGATGTTCTTTACGATATGGCAGGTAGAGATTGCGATCGCATAGTTGGTAACGCCCTTGCGTGCAATGATCTGACCGCCGGACTTGCGAACATACTGCTCTACGAAGTCATGGTCAAGCGGAGGCTGATCGGGCTTGTCATCCTTCAGGCAAGCCTGGTAGGAATCTACGTTTACGTTGGAGATGTTTGCAAGAGACCACGGTACGAAGGAGGAATCGCCGTGTTCACCGTAAACGTAAGCGTGTACGTTTGCTTCGTTGATGTTGTAGTATTCTGCCAGATAGGAACGCAGACGTGCGGTATCCAGAGTGGTACCGGAGCCGATGATGTGATGCTCAGGCAGGCCGGACATCTTGCAGAACTGATAGGTAATGATGTCAACAGGGTTGCCCACAACTACGTAAATTGCATCGGGAGCTGCTGCTGCGATCTGAGGAATAATGGAATTTGCGATCTTTACGTTGGTGTTTACCAGATCCAGACGGGTCTGACCGGGCTTTCTGCCCACACCGGAGGTGATGATGACAACATCAGAGCCCTTTGCATCTGCATAAGTGCCTGCATAGATGTTGACGGGATGGCAGAAGGGAGTACCCTGACGGATATCCATTGCCTCGCCAAGCGCCTTTTCTTCGTTGATATCGATGATCACGATCTCAGATACAATGCCCTGTACCGCCAAGGTATAGGCTACGGTGGAACCTACACTGCCGGCTCCGATAATGGTAACTTTGTTGCTCATTTTATGTCTCCTTCATTTTTTAATGGACATTTTTAGGGAGAGTGCGTTTTTAGGCACACTTACCCGATTACTATTATAGCAATAAATAAACTTTTATTGAATGGTAAAGTGTATATACCAATATATCATCAAAGATATAATAGGGTTGAAATATCCTATTTTCTGCTGCACAGACTGTATTTTGACACATTTTGAAAAAAATGATTGTTAAGCTTTCTACAAACTTTGGTGAAATGAGCAAACAAATGCAATTCTTGACAGGCACTCGTAAAAAAACTCTTGACAAAAGTGTCAGAAAAAGGTATCATATATAGGAATGAGCCTAATCGAAAAGGAGCTACTGCCATGTGTAAAACCACCTATACCTTGCAAAACGGCAATTTATCTGCCGCCATCGACACCCGAGGCGGTCAGCTTCGCTCTCTGTGCTTCCGCAATTTCCAGTTGCTTTGGCAAGGCGATCCCGCATACTGGGATCAATCTGCGCCCCTTCTCTTCCCTTTCTGCGGACGTGTCAAAGACGGCGTATATACTTATGAAGGAAAAACCTACCCCATGACCATTCACGGCTTTCTTGCCGATGCATCCATGTCGGTAGCAGATCATACCGAGAACAGCCTTACCCTCACCCTCACCGATTCGGCCTCTACCCGTAGCGTCTATCCCTTCGCCTTTGAACTAACAGTTGTCTATACCCTCACCGATACCGCTCTGCTCCAAACCATTACCGTAAAAGCAGGCGACGCCACCCTCCCCTTCTCCTTCGGCGCACACCCCGGCTTCAATCTGCCTGTGGGCGCAGACGGCTTCTCCGCATCCTGCCTGCGTTTTGCCGACAACACTCCGCTCACCCGTCTGGAGATCACCGCAAACGGTCTGCTTGGCGAGCACACCGAGTCTTATCCCCTGATCGAAGGCACACTTCCCCTCTCTCCCGATCCTGCCGGTGACTGCGGCATCTTCTTCCGTGTGCCCGAAAATCAGCGTTCACTGACCTTGGAAAGCACCGCACTCCCTTGCAACATCTCCATGGATTTTGCAGACTTCCCCATTCTGGGACTTTGGCACGCAGAAGGCGCCCCCTATCTGTGTATCGAGCCTTGGAAGGGTCTGCCTGCATTAGACGGTACGCCCACCGATCTCACCACTAAACCCGAAACTATCCTGCTGTCCCCCCATGAGCAGAAACAATTTACTCTTGCAATCCAACTGTCCCCGAAAGGAGCGTAATCCTCTCATGTACAATGACCATTTTGAACAATTTACCCTAACCCTTGCCCACATCCTCAAATCGATCAAAAAGATCAAGGATAAGCGGATGAACACATACGGTCTCCGCAGCAGCCACGTAATGGTGCTCTATTTGTTGGGTCGGGAAGAAAACGGACTTACTCCCGTTGAACTTGCCGAATCGGGCAGCGTGGACAAAGCGCTGATTTCCCGCATCATCACCGAGCTCACCGAAAAGGGATTTGTCACCCCCAATCCCTCCGACGGCAAACGCTACAAGGCACGCTTGATACTCACTCCTGCCGGCAAAGAAGCGTCCCAATACATCGCATCGGTGATCAGCAACATCCAAGCGCAGGTAAGCGGCGACATTCCCAAAGAAGACATGGAAATCTTCTACCGTGTCCTGTTCACTCTCCAGGAGAACTTCCAGGAAATCGCCGACGATCTTTCTGATTTCGAATAATGCAAAACAACACCCACTCAATCGAGTGGGTGTTGTTTGTTATATAGTAGGATAAAACTCTTATTCCTCCCGCATGGACTGCGCCACACGGATCATGATTGCCGCCTCAATGCGCTTGCGGTGGAGCTCACAGCCCAGCTCGTAAACGCCGCGGATGGAGCCGGTGGAGTAATATGCATTTGCCGCACAGCCGCCGCTGCAGTAGAAACGGGCAAAGCAATCGTTACACTCGGGATGAGCGTAGACATTGCAATACTTGAATTCGTCCAGAATCTCGGTATTCTCCAGACCGGTGAAGATGTTGCCCAGCTTGAACTTTTCGTCGCCTACAAACTGGTGGCAGGGATAGATATCGCCGGTGGGAGTGACTGCCATATATTCGGTGCCTACGCCACAGCCGGAAATACGCTTAACGATGCAAGGACCGCCTTCCAGGTCGATCATGTAGTGATAGAAAGTAAAGCCGTTGCCCTTCTCTTCTCTCTTGAGCATTTCCTTGGCGAGGATATCGTACTGCTCCAGAAGAGTGGGAAGATCTTCTTTGGTGAGAGCGTAGTCAGCAGTCTTGGGCGCAACTACGGGCTCGATGGAGATCTGCTTAAAGCCCAGATCTGCCATGTGAAGAATATCCGATGCAAAATCGGGGTTATGGTGAGTATAGGTACCGCGGATGTAGTAGTTTTCCTGACCGCGCTGTTCCGCCCATTTCTGGAACTTAGGCACGATGGTATCGTAACAACCCTTGCCTGCCTTGTTCACACGCATACGGTCGTTGACGCACTTTCTGCCGTCCAAGCTCATAACCACGTTGTGCATCTCGCGGTTACAGAAATCCATGACCTCGTCGTCTACCAGCAGACCGTTGGTGGTGAAGGTGAAACGGAATTCCTTATTGTGTTCCTTCTCCAAGGAGCGGCCGTACGCCACCAGCTGCTTGACTACCTCAAAATTGAGGGTAGGTTCACCGCCGAAAAAGTCCACTTCCAAGTGACGGCGAGTGCCCGAATGAGCGATCAGGTAATCGAATGCTGCCTTGCCCACCTCGAAGGACATCAGACCCTTTTCGTGGTATTCGCCTTCGCCTGCGAAGCAATACTTGCAGGAGAGATTGCATCCGTGAGCGATGTGGAGACACATTGCCTTGATGACCGACTGACGCTTCTTGAAATCGAAGGCAACTCTGGTAAACTTGTCTTCGGCAAACAGTCTGCCTTCTTTTTTCAGCTCCTCGATGTCAGCGTAGAGATCCTCGATCTCTTCTGCGGTCACGTCGGGATTGTCCTTGTATTTCTCCAGAAGGAATGCAGTGAGGGCATCCTTCTCCATCTGCTCATAATTGGAAATAGCATCGAATGCCACCTCGTCTACGGCGTGAACAGAGCCGGAGTTGGCGTCGATGATGATATTGTAGCCGTTGCTTTTGTATGCGTGTATCATAAGTGTATCTCGATTCTAATTTATTTATTGATAACAGCATATTGCTCTATGTTGTATATAACTGTTCGCAATGCCGAGGGAAGGGGAAAACCATCTCAA
>JAZRIH010000205.1:0-8519 GCA_045645175.1 Eubacteriales bacterium
TAAGACCGCTTGGCCTCCGACTTTCTTTTCCAAGCTCACCATGTAATAATCGGCTACGGTGATGCAAATCTGCGATTCCTTCTTTGCAAACGCACAATCGGGATCGCGCTGCATATAGGGAAAGAGCGATGTCAACTGACCTTGCAACAGAATAAATGCTTGATCATATGCTTCGGTATTCACTTTTTCAGCCAAAACGCTCTCGTTTTCGCCAAACCAAGTCCAGAATCCCGAAATCTGCTCCTCGGTTAAGGGAATCTCCGCAAAGTGGGGATGCTCGCCCTTGAGGATCTCATCGGTCATCTTCTTGGTTTGCTCCAAGATCGGGGACTTCTGACTCTCCAGCTCTGCAAGATGCTGCTCGGTTTCCGCAGCATTCTTCATTGCAGCGGAAAGAATCGCCTCTGTAGCGGCTCTGCCCGGTAAGAAGGGCAAAAAGGCGATGGATTTTTTCAGCGCCAGCTCCGCATCTCGATAACGGTGCATCATGGTAAGACAGGAGGCGTAATTGGTATACGCAGATGCCAAAATCAGCGCAGTCTGCTGATTCTGCACGCCTTCTTCCAGACAACGGATCGCATCGGCGTAATTCTCCTCTGCAACATCAAACACCGCATCGTTGTGGGCAAATTTCGCCACCTTCAGATAAGGGAGATAGAAGCGATGTCCGAACTTCCCTGCCCGCTGATACATTTCGATGGTTTGATCTTTGGCGCCTGCCATCTCAAAGGCAAGTCCCATGAAAAACAGCCACGCCGCTTCATCGGCATCGCACTGACAAGCCGCATAGATCTTTTGCAGCTTATCCAAACCGCCGCGGATATCTCGTTGGCTGATCTTGTTCAGCGCATCGACGAGCTCAATGCGAGTTTTATAGTCCTCTGCAAAGGCAGGTTCCAGAATCGGACCGAATGCCCCTACATGGATCTGCCAACTCTTTTGAATCTTCGCGCTTTTGAATGCTTTTTCCGCAAGCTTGTCTGCCATTTTCTTCTTTTCCATCTAATCAACCTACCTTCTTGCAAATCTCAATAATTTCTCCGTCGGGACCTTCTACAAAGCATGCGTGGAGGGTCAAAGGAGTGGGTCTGCCGGGCAAATTCACTACAGCGGGTGCTCTCTGTGTCTTGGCACCTGCAGCCAACAGAGCCGCGTATGCCGCCTCTACATCATCGCAGGTCAGGGCAAGATGAATCCATCTGCCGTTTTGCACGTGCTCGTCGCCGCCGTTGGCAAAGATCTCAATCTTCTGTCCGTTGCCCAGATCCCACAGAGAGATTCGTCCGTCGCCTTCGCCCCATTCTACAATGAAAGTTGCGCCGATTGCTTTATAAAATTCGATGGAGCGCTCATAATTGCTCGCCTTGAGTCCGATGTGATCAAAAGAAAGACCGCTGATTTTAGTGTTCATGATTTTCCTCCAAGAGAGACTTTTTTATAGTATATCATATTTTTTCTCAACTTGCAAGTAGTGAATAAATCATTTTGCATATGTCGATACTACAAAAAAACAAAGGAGTTTTTGGAATGGATAGTATTGAACTGATCAATCTGATGCGACAGAATCTGGAAATGGGCATTGACGGAATCAAAAAGGTGATTCCCTACGCTGAAAACGAAGGCTTCAAGGAAGCCCTCAACCGCCAACTCACCGAATACGAGGGGCTCTACCGCGAATCGGATACTCTTCTTGAAAAGCATAAGGGTGAGCCTGAAAACATCCCCGTTATGGCGAAGATTTCCTCCGAGGTAATGTCCACGATGAAGGCAATGGCATACAAGGAGGACTCCAAAATTGCCGAGGATATGGTACGCGGTACGTCCACGGGCATTGCTAAGCTGATCCGCCACCAGAGCGAATACGGCACAGGCGATCCTGAAGTGAGTGCTCTCTGCGCCCGAATTATTGAGGTAGAAGAGAAGAACTGCGAAGAGATGAAACAGTACTTGTAAGTAAAAAATGACGCACAGGAGGCTTCCTTGTGCGTCATTTTTGCTGTTTATGAGGTGTTTTCTCGCTTTTTCCTATGCTCACGCAATGAATGTCCTTCACACCCACCGAGCGGAGCAATTCTGCGCCTGCGATCATGGTCGCACCCGATGTGAAGATATCATCCACTAAAATCACCGTCTTGCCAGACAAATCGGGCAGGCGTTTTTTCAGCCGATAACTGCGCCGCGCCGAGCGAAGGCGCTGTTCCATGGTATCGTTGTCCTTTTGCGCAGTAGAATTGCGACGGTGGAACACATCGATCATTGCTACATTCAACCGTTTGGCAAGTGCCCTTGCCAACGCACGCCCTTGATCTACACCATTGGCCATAGCGCGGCGACGTCCTCTGGGAAGATAGGTGATCACCCATTGGAAACGGTCAATCCCTTTTGCCTGCAGCACGGGCGCAAGCTCGTCTGCGAAAAAGTCTGTGAGGATGGGAAGGCGTTCATCTTTGGCGAGAAGCAACAGCTTGCCCGCTACTGTATCTCGCTGATAGGGGACAACATGGCAGGTATCCACTCGCATATCCCGTAAAATAGGCGGCAGACAATGACAATCCTCGTGAGGTCGTTTACATTGCTGACAGCGTGATTTCCGGAGCTTGCTCCATTCCTCATGGCATTTGGGGCAGAGGGGTGTAGTGGAGTTGGGCCACAGTAATTCGCCGCATGAGAGACACTTGGGCGGATAGAGCAGATTCAGTAAAAAGGTGATTGTCTTCATTGGCTATATTGGGACAGCAGGAATCGCAGACCGGTATAGCGATTCACCTGTCGATTGTTCTCAACCATTCCCTGCACTACCTGCGGTCTGCCCACCATCACCACCATGCGCTGGGCACGGGTGACGGCAGTATACAGCAGATTTCGGGTCAAAAGACGAGAGGAGTAATTATATGCGGGGATGATCACCACGGGATATTCACTACCCTGACTCTTATGGATAGTGATTGCCCATGCGTGCTCTAACTCCTCCATTTGGGAGAACTCATATTCCGCTACCCGATCATCGAAACGAAGCACCATTACCTCGTCGGCAAAGCGAATCTCCTCAATTCTGCCGATATCGCCGTTGAAGATACCCGATCCTTCCTCGTCGCCGCGCATCCACAGAATGTCGTAATTGTTTTTGATTTGCATGACCTTATCGCCCTCGCGGAAGATCACGTCGCGGAATCGCTTTTCCTTTTTCAGATCGGAAGGCGGATTCTGCGCCTCCTGCAAGAGAGCGTTGAGCACTTCGGTGCCTGCCCTTCCCTTGCGGGAAGGCGTGATGACCTGCAATTCCTCACGAATTGCCGCACCGTAAGTCTTAGGCAAACGATACAGGCAAAGATCCACGATAGTTTTGGCGATCATGTTTTCATCGTCACGGGTGAGGAAAAAGAAATCGCCCGATTTATCGTCCAATATGGGCAGTTCCCCACGATTGATGGCGTGAGCGTTGGTAACGATACGGCTTTCCTGGGCTTGTCTGAAAATCTCGGTCAGTCGAACCGTAGTAAATCGATCGGAAGCGATCACATCACACAAAACATGACCTGCTCCCACAGAAGGAAGCTGATCGGCGTCACCGATGAGGATGAGCCGCGCGCCCGGCTTGATCGCCTTCAGAAGCGCATTCAACAGGAGGGTATCCAACATGGACGCTTCGTCTACGACGATGATGTCCCCCTCCAGATGATTATGCTCGTCCCGCAGGAACTGCATTACTCCTTCAGGGGAGAAATCCACGTCCAACATTCGGTGAACCGTCTTAGCTTCATGCTGAGTCGCCTCGGACATTCGCTTTGCCGCACGTCCCGTAGGCGCCGCAAGGGACACTTTCAATCCCATGCGGTCTGCCATACGGATGATGCCCTTGACGATGGTGGTCTTACCTGTACCGGGTCCACCCGTCAGTACCATTATACCGCGGGAGAGAGCCAATCTGATGGCTTGTCTCTGCATACGGGCATAGGACATCCCTTCCTCGTACTCGATCTGGGAGATCATCCGATCGATATCGCCTTCGGTGATTCCTTGACAAACCTCGTCCAAGAGTACCAGTTTGGATGCGATATATTTTTCCGCCTGATAATATTCTTCCAGATAAGCGCAGGTGGTGGAACCGTATTTGATCAATCGGATGCCAACGATTCCGTTCTCCAAAACCTCATCGATCAATTCCTCAGAGAGCTCCAACAACTGGGCGGTGAGGGTAACCAATTTCGCGCGCGGAATGAACACGTGCCCGTTGTGGGTAGCGTTGTAGGAGAGCGCATATTTCAGTCCCGCACGGATACGGAATTCGGAATCTGATTCACAGCCTAAGGATTTTGCCATTTCGTCAGCTTTATCAAACCCGACTCCGTAAATCTCTTCGCAGAGCAAATAGGGATTTTTCTTGATGAG
Source organism: Eubacteriales bacterium (assembly GCA_045645175.1). Lineage (GTDB taxonomy): Bacteria > Bacillota > Clostridia > Oscillospirales > CAG-272 > CAKSQF01. The sequence goes on from JAZRIH010000205.1 coordinate 4,390, forward strand.
ATCAACGGCGCCGCTTCCCCATCGTTTGTATATCTTCACGACAGTAGCAGGGCCAAAGAAATCACGACAAAATGCCATTACCGAGCGCATACCAAATTGCTCCGTAAAGGCTTCGTTGATTTTTCTTGCTTTTTTAGGGGTGATACCGGGGATATCCGATAAATACTCGGGATTATGCTCGATGACCTCGAAGGTTTCTTCGCCAAACAAATCCACGATCCGCTTGGCGGTCACCTTTCCTACGCCGGGAATTGCCCCGGAGGCGAGGTATTTATACATCGCCTCCCGATTCTGGGGCATTTGCTTTTCATAATACTCTACACGAAATTGCCGACCATAACTGGCATGAGTCTCAAATTTACCCATCGCCTTGATCTCTTCCCCTGCGGCAACATAAGGCATAATCCCTACAATGGTGTAGGAGTCCTCTTCTGTCATCAGCTCGCAAACCGCGTAGCCGTTCTGTTCGTTTTGGTAAGTGACATATTCAATTGTCCCCTCCAAGGTGATCATCTCTTCTTGATTCGCCTGCTTCTCCATAAGAGTCCTCCTTTCTATTCTCGTTCATTGGATCCCTTGTTTGAGAGTTCGGTCGGGATCGAACCAGTTTTTCCAGCAACGCCACGATCTCGTGAAGTGCCGTATAGGCACCATAAACCGCCAGCAATGCGATGGTTAGTTCTAAGAAGAATTGCAGCATAGGCTCCCCCTTACGGTTAGTCTATGCTGCCTGCTTCAATTGGTGTTTATAAAATACTTTTGATTACAGAGCCGCGTTCAGCGCATCGGTGAGATCGCACTTTTCCCAGCCCACGTTCAGCTCTTCTCTGCCCACATGACCGTAAGCTGCGAGCTGCGCGTAAATAGGCGCACGCACACCGAAGCGAGCGATGATCGCCGCGGGACGCAGGTCAACAACCTTTGCCAGCGCTTCTGCGATCTCTACATCAGCAACCTTACCGGTGCCGAAGGTGTCAACCATCAGGGATACAGGACGCGCTACGCCGATAGCATAAGCCAGCTGTACCTCGCAACGGCTTGCAAGGCCTGCCGCTACTACGTTCTTAGCCAGATAACGTGCCGCATACGCTGCAGTACGGTCTACCTTAGTGGGGTCCTTACCGGAGAATGCGCCGCCGCCGTGTCTGCCGTAGCCGCCGTAGGTGTCAACGATGATCTTACGGCCGGTCAGACCGCTATCGCCCATAGGACCGCCTACTACGAAACGACCGGTGGGGTTTACGAAATACTTAGTTTCCGCATCCAGCAGTTCAGCGGGAATGATGGGCTTTACAACCAGCTCGATCATATCACGCTCAATGGTATCGTGGTCCACATCAGGATCGTGCTGAGTGGAGATAACAACTGTATCGATACGGATGGGCTTATCGCCGTCGTATTCAACGGTTACCTGAGTTTTGCCGTCGGGACGCAGATAAGTAAGGGTCTTGTCCTTACGAACAGCGGTCAGCTGCTTTGCCAGCTTATGTGCCAGAGAGATAGGCAGGGGCATCAGCTCGGGGGTCTCGTCGCAAGCGAAGCCGAACATCATACCCTGGTCGCCAGCGCCAATATCGTAGGGGTCAGCCTCGCCCTGCTTCGCTTCAAGAGATTTATCAACGCCCATTGCGATGTCGGGAGACTGCTTGTGGATCATATTGATCACTGCGCAAGTATCACAGTCGAAGCCGTATTTCGCACGGTCATAACCGATGGAGCGAATTTTTTCACGAATAATATTTTCATAGTCGATCTGCGCAGTAGTGGTGATCTCACCCATAACAGAAACGACGCCGGTAGTGGTGGTAGTTTCACAAGCTACACGTGCGGTAGGGTCCTTTGCCAAAATTGCATCCAAAATAGAATCAGAGATCAAGTCACAGATTTTATCGGGATGTCCTTCGGTTACAGATTCAGAAGTAAAGAGTTTTTTCATAATCATATTCCTTTCACACATATCACACAAAAAAGATCCTCGGAGAATTCCAAGGATCGTCAGACCAACATTCGATCTCATCTCCAAGGAATTGGCACCTTGCCCGTCGGTAGGTTGCCGTGGCATCGTCGGGCCCGTCCCTCCGCCACTCTTGATAAGATTGGGTGTTTACCGTATTATTATAGCACAGCTTTATGCAGATTGCAAGAGCTTTCGACAAAAAAATCAGAGCAAAAACGAGAGAAATCCCAGAACGCCGTAGGAGATGAGGGTCATAATCACGCCTGCGGACAGTACGCCAAGGGTAACTGCAAGAATTGCCTTGCCAAATTTCATATCGATGAGTGCTGCAACCAACGAGCCAGTCCATGCACCGGTACCGGGCAGAGGGATCGCAACAAAAATGAACAGTCCCCAAAATCCGTAAGTTTCGATTTTCGGACGGTTTTTATCCGCTTTTTGGAAGATCCAGTTTGCTATTTTGTTAAAAAACTTGATCTTGCACTTCGCCATCCAATTGAGTACTGCTTTCACAAACAGCAAAATGATGGGAACGGGGAGCATATTGCCCACCACACTGAGAATGTAGTTGAGCCAAAAAGGCATCTCCAATAATGCACCCAACGGAATCGAACCGCGAAGCTCAATAATGGGGATCATAGAGCAGATCAACACCGCAAGATGAGGACCCACGAGTTTCAGGAAAAATTCTTTAATTGCCTGTGTCATAACAGAAAATCCTTTTCTTTCAAATCGGTGGCAACAATCGTGTCGCCACCGAAGATATTTTATCAGATAAACGGTAGAAATGCAATAGCATCACCGTGATTTTTCAAAATCTTAACCTTTTCCTTTAGTCAGGAATGTTCCTCTCAAAAACGGTGACAGCGGCTTGTAGATTACAAAACAGATCACCACATTGAGTAGCCCTTTCAGTAATGTATAAGGAACATTGAACGTGAGCAGGCACATAAACAAACCGTCCACTGAAGGAAGAATTGCTTGATACATCCCAACGATTGCTTCGATGGGCATCAGTTTCGCATACATGGGGTAGCTGATGAAGTAATTGATAGGCAGACTGCAGAGCGCCATGGCAACAGCACCTAACGCACTTGCGATCATTGCGCCCAGTCTGGATTTTTTATAGCGATAAACAAGTCCTGCGGGTAAAACGAAGGTCACACCCATGAGAAAATTCGCCAGCTCACCAACACCGCCTGTGGTCGTCGTAGGAAGATTCACCAGATTCTTGATAAGGCACACCACCACTCCCGAAACAGGTCCGAGACTGAAGGACGCCAGCAATGCAGGCAGTTCAGAGAAATCCATTTTAATAAAGGAAGGCATAAACGGAACACTAAAAGAGAGGAGCATCAAGATAGATGCGCACGCAGACAGAAGCGCTGTCATTGCGATTCGCCATACTCTCTGATGCATTTTTTGTCTTGCGGACAGATAAGACATCATTTTCATCCTTTCGCAGTTAACGTTGCATACTGAATCCGAGGATAAAAAATCCCGACCGAAGTCGGGGCGCCACAAGGATAGACAAAATTATTCTGTCTATTATACGGGCAATTTTTCTATCTTCTCTCATCCGGACTATTACCGTCGGTGCAAGAATTTCACTTGCTCGGCGCAAACTGCGTTCGTGGACTTTACCACCGGTATGGAATTACACCAATCCCCAAAGATATCCAGTTATTGCAGTATATGAAGAAGCAAAAAAGTGGGTAGGGCTAAGCCCTACCCACTGAGAGAAACTAATTACTCAACGATGGAAGCTACAACGCCGGAGCCTACGGTACGGCCACCCTCACGGATAGCGAAACGCAGGTTCTGCTCCATAGCGATGGGAGTGATCAGCTCAACGTTCATAGAAACGTTGTCGCCGGGACGGCACATCTCAACGTCTGCGGGCAGATTGATAACACCGGTAACGTCGGTAGTTCTGAAGTAGAACTGAGGTCTGTAACCGGAGAAGAAGGGCTTCTGACGGCCACCTTCTTTTTCAGTCAGAACGTAAACCTGACCAACGAACTTGGTGTAGGGCTTAACGGTGCCGGGCTTACAGAGAACCTGGCCACGCTCGATCTCGTTCTTAGCGATACCACGGAGCAGAGCACCGATGTTGTCGCCTGCCTGAGCGAGGTCAACCAGCTTGTGGAACATTTCTACACCGGTAACGGTG
>JAZRIH010000206.1:0-17721 GCA_045645175.1 Eubacteriales bacterium
TTCTGCGATCTGCAATTGTGGCAGTATAGTAACCTTCACCGCAACCGCTGTCCCAGACGATGGCATTGTCAGGCAGCAATTTAGAGGTCAGATCGATCAGTGCATCGCAAAAGGGACTGTAAATCCCGCTGTTCAACAGGTCGCGACGGGCTTGCACCATTGCTTTGTTATCTCCGTGAGATTTGGCGGACGGGGGCAGGAGATTGATGTATCCGCCACTTGCAATATCAAAACTATGCCCGTCGGGGCAGACCATACGGCGATCCTGCAAAGTAAGCAAGACTTGCTTTTTGGTCTTGCGCAGGCAGACGGGACAAATGCGAATATCCTTCATAAAAATCAACTAACTCCTTTGATTTGGTTGCGTTGGATGGGAAGATATATAAAATAATTGTAGCAGAATTTCGGAATTTGTCAAGAATTATCTTGAATTTTATTCGGGAATATGCTACAATAATAAAATCAATCATTTGGGAGGGTATCATGGCAAGTATCATTGCAATTGCAGGTCCTACTGCGGTGGGAAAAAGTGCGCTGTCGGTTGCGCTGGCAAAGCGTTTGAACGGCGAGATTATTTCGTCGGACAGCATGCAGATTTATCGTAAAATGGATATCGGAACGGCCAAAGCAACGCAGGATGAGCAACAGGGGATCCCTCACCATTTGCTGGATATCCGTGATCATTGGGAGGAATATTCCTCTGCTGATTACGGTAATGATGCCCGTCGCTGTATCGAGGAGATTCAAAGCCGCGGTAAATTGCCTATTTTTTGCGGCGGTACCGGACTGTATTTGAAACAAGCGCTGTGCGATGCCGAATCGACTGAGGACGCTTCCTTTCAGTCGCCGTCGGCTGATCCTGCACTGAGAGAATGGTTGGCATCTCGCTCGGCTGAGGAGAATTACGCCGAGCTTTTGCAATGCGATCCCGAAAGCGCCAAGGCAATCCATCCGAACAATACCCGCCGTGTGATCCGTGCGCTGGAGATCTACCGTCTGTCGGGAATTCCCAAAAGTCAGTGGGACAGGGAACGCCCTACCGATCAGTACCGATCGGATGCTCTGCTCATTTGCCTGACAGCCCCCCGTGAGCAGTTGTATGCCCGCATTGATCGCCGCGTGGAAGAAATGGTAGAGCAAGGCCTTGTAAACGAAGTAGAAAGCCTTGGGCTGGATCGGTCTACTACCGCAGGACAAGCGATTGGGTACAAAGAGATCTTGCGTGCGTTGGATGGAGAAATTACCATGGAGGAAGCGGTCGCGCAGATCCAGCTCGCCAGCCGTCGATATGCAAAGCGGCAGTTGACTTGGTTTAGCCATCAGAAGGGCTTTTATATGCTGGACGTGTCCTCTTTCGCAAACTTTGAAGAGATTGTAAATTTTGTTGTAAAGCTGTACCAACAGTCGAACAATGTGGTATAATGTATATTATATATAGGTAAGAATTTTTGTAATCGTCTGTATGGACACGCGTCCAAATGATACAGACTGATCGAAAGGAGTGAGTGTTTTTTGGATCTCAAATATTTGCAACGTGTTGCGGGTTATATTGCACTCGCTCTTGCGGCGGTGATTTTGATCATTGATATTGCCTATCAGTTGGCTGGGGCGATGGTCAATTCGGTAGAGACTATGCCGGTTTCCTCGGTTAGTGAGGAGCAGTTGTATACTGCAGACGGCTATATTGTCCGAACAGAAAAAATAATCACGACCTCATTTGAAGGAATCGTTTCGCCGAAAGTGACTGACGGCACAAAGGTGGCGGCAGGTGACCGCGTGGCGGAGATTTTTGCGGACAGTCCGCAGCAAGCGGAGCAATTTACACAATTGCAGCGGGCGCTGACTCAGCAGGCATTGCTGAATGAGGCACTGGATAAAAAGAATGCTTATTCTCAGACCTCTGCCGATCGAGAGATTGCACGGCTGAAGAGCGAGATCCAACGGCTTACATCTCAGGGAAAAACTGAAAATCTGCAACCTTTAACAGATGCTTTGCAGGTAATGATGTATATTCGTGAGTTGAAGGTGGGTAAGGATCTTACTGACGCCAAAAAGAATATTGACGAGCGCGTAACCGAGTTAAAGGCGCAGGTTGGCGATGCGCTGACTACGGTGGGCGCTGATCGCGGCGGCTATTATTATAGTGAATGCGACGGTTATGAGGACTATTTGTCTGTGTCCGATCTGGAGAGCGTAGATTTAGCGACGATCGATGATCTGCTGGATAAAAAAATGGAGCCGAAGGAAACCGTAGGTACGGTAGGAAAAATCGTAACCGATTATACCTGGTCGGTAGTAATGAAGCTTCCGTTCAAGCAGGCGCAGGCACTCAAACAAGGAAAATCCTATCCTGTGATGCTGTCCGGTCTTGCAGATAGCCGTTTGACCATGAAGTTGGAACGGACGATTGCGGAATATGAAAGTGAAGATGTTTTCTTGATCTTTTCTTGTAAGGAACAGCCGGTTGGCTTCACCTATTCCCGTTATCAGACCGTATCTGTCGTAGTCGGTAATGCTGAAGGCTATCGAATTCCCGTAGGTTCGCTCCGTATGCTCAATGGTATAACCGGTGTGTATGTATTGCGGGGAAGTGTAGTAGAGTTCAGAGAGGTTTTGCCCATTGTACTGGGTGACGGTACGATTTTGGCAGATGCTTCCGCTGAGGCGACGGGAGAATTTCCTGTACTCGAATATTATGATGTATTGGTTGTAAAGGGAAAGGAGCTATATGTTGGAAAAATCGTTCAACAGTAACCTCAGCGAAGAGGAGCGCTCCCTTGCCCTTCGTTTTGAGAAAATTGCAGATCAGATTCGCACAGCTGCAAAGGGCAGAGATGTACGCATGCTCGCGGCAACCAAAACGGTAAGTGCGGAGCGGATCAATTTTGCAATCGATCACCTGGGATTAAAGCTCATTGGTGAAAACCGCGTGCAAGAGTTATTGGAGAAATATGATTCTCTTCATCGGGAGGATCTGGAAATTCATTTTATCGGCAGATTGCAAACCAACAAGGTGAAATATATTGTGGATAAAGTGGATATGATCGAATCGGTAGACAGTATGAAGCTTGCCGAGGAGATCAGCAAACGTGCTCTGAAGATCGGGAAGGTAATGGATATTCTGATCGAAGTAAACGTGGGTGATGAAGAAAGCAAAGGGGGCATAAATGTCCGTGAGCTTTCGGATTTTTGGGATACCGTTTCCGCTTTGGAGGGTGTCCGAATATGCGGAATTATGGTGATTCCGCCCAAATGTGAGGAAAATGAAGATCCTAAAAAATATTTTTTGGAAAGTTTTCAAATTTTCCTTGACATTCGGGAAAAAAAGCACCATAATATAAAGAGACCGCTTATCCTTTCAATGGGAATGTCCGACAGTTTTGTGCCGGCCATTGAATGCGGATCCGATCTGGTGCGTATAGGAAGCGCCCTGTTCGGAAACAGGAACTATATGAAATAATAATTTGGAGGTATACAATGTCTATCAAAGGTTTGTTTAACGGACTCTTCACTACCGAAGAAGAAGATACTGAAAACTTCGACGAAGTAGAAGAAACTGTAACTGAGAAGAAAGAACCCAAAACGGAGGAAAAAAATATGGCTTATAATGAACCTAAGACCGAAGCTACCAGACCCGCTGTAAAGGCTGGCGGCAATGCAATTGAACTGAAGGTGGTTCGCCCCGAGAGCTTCAATTCTGTTGGTCAGATCGCAGATTATCTGCTGAACCATTGCACTGTTGTTCTCAATCTGGAGGCAACCAATAAGGAAACCGCACAGCGTATCGTTGACTTTTTGAACGGCGTTGCTTACGCAATCGACGGTCAGATCAAGTCTGTTACCAACAGCACCTACATCATCACTCCCAACAACGTGTCTGTTTCCGGTGAGATGCTGACCGGTGCGTCCTCTGCGCAGAACAAGACCGGCGACCGCGATTCCTTCGTTGATTTCTAATCAGAAAATCAAGTGTTGAATTTATTTGTCTATTTGCTGGTATCCACAGTAAAAATCGTTCTGGGAATAGAATATATCCTCTTTATGCTCCGTGCCGTTTACTCATGGATCTTTATGGGTGAAGAAAGCCCTATCGGAAACTTTTTGTATATGGCAACCGAGCCCTTTGTGGTTCCCGTAAGAAAGATTCTCTCGTTGTTTGGCGATATGGAGAACTTTCCTTTGGATATCGCATTTTGGATCTCATCTGTTCTAATCATTTTTGCTCCCAATCTGCTTCCCACGATTTATCTGTAAGACAATGATGGAAAACAAACAGGAAGCAAGACTTTTGGATCTTGCAAAGATCGCATCTCGCGGCGTTCCTGCCGCAACCTCCTTTCTCACTCCGGAGGAACGGAGTAATGCCGAGGAGTTTCTTACCCGCCGCTCCCTTCGCTATGCCGTGTATGGCGGTTATGACGAAGCGGAGCGGACGGTGATCGTCCTGCTCCCCGATTATATGGAGCCCGAATATCTGGATTGGGACGAATTTTTTCTGCCGGTGGCGGTCATCGCCAGCGGCTATGTCGCATTGAACCACAGATCCTTTTTGGGCGCATTGATTGCGCTGGGAATTGACCGCAGTGCACTGGGTGATATTTTGCTCTTTCCCTTTGGCGCAGTAGTGTTTGCTACGCCTGTTATCGCTGCTTTTTTGCTGGAACGTCCGTCACCACTGACGCGGGTAGGCACCGATGTGGTAAAGGTGACCGCCTGTGATGCGCCGCCTGTAACCCGTGAGGTGATCTCCTCTTATCGTCGCGCTTACGAGGATTTTACCGATGTGGTGGCTTCCTGTCGTTTAGACTGCGCAGTTTCCGCTTTTGGGCGTATGTCCAGAGAGAAGGCAAAGACAGCAGTTGCGCAAGGATTGGTCTATCTCAACCACAGAGAAGAGAACCGTCCCGATATTACTATTGGGGAAGGGGATGTAATCTCCGTACGGGGTGTGGGTAAATTCCGCGTCGAATCGTTGAAATTGACGCAAAAAGAAAGAATCCGAATTAGCGCAAAGCGCTATTTGTGATCATTCTTTCAAACTAAATGAACAAAAAGAAAGGAGAGGACGCAATGCTTCCTCCCTATGAATTGCAGAACAAGCCTTTCAAAACCGCTCTGAAGGGATACAATACCGCAGAGGTGGACGAACATCTTGGCTTTGTTCAAAACAAATATACCGAGCTTTACCGAGCCTATAACGAGCTGGAAAGAAAATTCGCTGCTTGCGAAGCAGAGCTGGAGCAATTTCGGAAAAATGAAGACGCCATACGCCGCGCTTTGGTGAACGCCCAGAACGCGGGAGCCCGTATTATGCGGGAGGCGGGAGATCGTTCTCAGCTGATTCTGCAAAGCACTAAGGACAGTTGCCAACAGATCCTTGCCGAGTTTGATCGGGAGATCGAGCGCAAGCAGGATACCTTGCAGGCACTGAAAACCGAGGTGTTCGAATTCAAATCCAGAATGTTTACCATATATAGATCACACATCGAACTGTTGGAAAGAATTTCTCCCGAGGGCGAAGATGCCAAGCAATGGCAGCTGGCTCCCGAAGAATACGTATCCAATGTCATCGGTCAGGTGGTATTGGACGTAGATGCTGCAGAGCATGAAAATCCTGCAATCGGCATTACCGATCCTCCCAAGATCAAGATTGACGAGGAAACGCTGGAGAGTCTGATGCAAAACGGCAAATCGGATTCCTCCGAAGATTCCGTTGCGTTCGATGGAAAGGCGTCCCAAAATCCCACAATGGGAGCAGGCGACGATACTGTTATCTTTGCTAAAACTGAGTTATAAATTATATATTACATAGATATCAAGACAGATAAATCATTGGAGGCTTATTATGGCTAAAGATTATACAAAAACCCTGAACCTGCCCCAAACCGATTTCCCTATGCGGGCGGGACTTCCTCAGAGAGAACCGAAAATGCTGGAGAACTGGAAGAAGATCGATCTCTACAATGCGATCAATCGCAAGAATGCTGATCGTCCTCCCTTTGTTCTGCATGACGGCCCTCCTTTTTCCAACGGTAATATCCACATGGGTCACGCCCTGAATAAGGTGCTGAAGGACTTTATCATCAGAAGCCATGCAATGATGGGATATTATACCCCCTACGTACCCGGTTGGGACAACCACGGTCTTCCCATCGAGCGTGCAATTGAAAATTCCAAGAAGAAGCTGAATAAGGATATGTCTGTTCCCGAATTCAGAAAGGCTTGTGAAGATTTCGCAGAAGATTTCATCGGCAAGCAGATGGACGGCTTCAAGCGTCTGGGCGTTCTGGCGGATTGGGAACATCCTTACCGTACCATGGACCGTCACTTCGAGGCACAGGAAGTGAAGGTATTTGGCAGTATGTTCGACAAGGGCTACATCTACAAGGGTCTGAAGCCCGTAACCTGGTGTCCTTTCTGTACTACTGCAGTAGCTGAAGCAGACATCGAGTATCATGATGATGCTTGTACTTCCGCTTACGTAAAATTCAAGATCCGTGACGATCAGGGCAAGCTCTCTGCATTCGATCTTAGCAATACCTATTTCGTTATCTGGACCACTACTATCTGGACTCTCCCCGGTAATATGGCAATCTGTTTGAACCCCGTAGAAAACTACGCGCTGGTGAAGGCTGATAACGGCGAGATCTACATCATGGCAGAAGCGCTCACCGAGAAGACCATGAAGATCGGTGGCTTCGAATCCTACGAGATTCTGGCAACTTATCCCGGTGCATTCTTCGAAAACATGATCGCTACCCATCCTTTCCTGGACAAGACCTCCCGTCTGGTATATGCTGATTACGTTACCATGGACAGCGGTACCGGCTGTGTTCATACTGCTCCCGGCTTCGGTGCAGACGACTATCAGACCTGTATGCGCTACGGCATCGAGCTGGTAGTTCCCGTGGACGATTACGGCCGTCATACCGAGTATGCAGGCAAATACGCAGGCTTGAGAACCGATGAATCCAATCCTATTATTCTGGAAGACATGAAGGCATCCGGCGCACTCTTTGCGTTTGAGAATATCATGCACTCCTATCCTCACCATGACCGTTGCAAGAAGCCTGTTATTTTCCGTGCAACTCCTCAGTGGTTCTGCTCTGTGGAAGCATTCAAGGAACAGGCAATCAAGGCGATTGAAAACGTTCAGTGGTATCCCGCTTGGGGCGAAGACAGAATGATCAGCATGATCCGTGAGCGTGCAGACTGGTGTATCTCCCGTCAGCGCCGTTGGGGTCTGCCCATTCCCGTATTCTACTGTAATGATTGTGGCAAGCCCGTTTCCAATCCCGAATCCATCGCAAAGATCTCTGCGATGTTTGACGAATTCGGTTCCAACGTATGGTTCGAAAAGGACGCAATGGAGCTGATCCCCGAGGGCTTTACCTGTCCTCATTGCGGATGCAAGACCTTTGGCAAGGAAAAGGACACTCTGGACTGCTGGTTCGACTCCGGTTCCACCCACTTCGCATCCCTCATGAAAGATACTCCCGAGCTGTGGCCCGCAGATGTATATCTGGAAGGCGCAGACCAGTACCGCGGTTGGTTCCAGTCCAGCTTGCTTACCTCTGTTGGTGCGCTGGATAAGGGCGCTCCCTTTAAGCAGGTACTGACTCACGGTTGGGTTGTAGACGGTCAGGGCAGAGCAATGCACAAGAGCCTTGGCAACGGCGTAGATCCCGCTGACCTCATCAGAGATTTCGGCGCAGATCTGGTTCGTCTGTGGGCTGCATCCTCCGACTACCATGCGGACGTGCGCTGCTCCAAGGAGATCTTCAAGCAGCTGTCCGAGTCTTACCGTAAGATCAGAAACACCATCCGTATCCTCATGGCAAACCTGGGCACTGCCGAGACCGATTTCAATCCCGACCGCGATATGGTTGCTTATGATGAGCTGTACGATATCGACAAGTGGGCACTCTCCCGTCTGAACGGTCTGGTAAAGCGTGTGCGTGACGCATACAACGGATATGCATTCCACCTGGTTTACCACGAGATCAATAATTTCTGTACCGTAGACCTGTCCAAGCTCTACGTTGACATCACTAAGGACCGCGTTTATACCGAAGCAAAGGATAGCCACGCTCGCCGCTCTGCACAGACTGCGATGTACACCATCCTTTCCTCCATGGTAAGACTGCTGGCTCCTATCCTGGCATTCACCGCAGATGAGGTTTGGCTGGCAATGCCTCACGTGGCATCCGATGATCCTCGCAACATCATGCTCAACGATATGCCCGACTATGACGAAGCGCTGGCATTTGCTGCAATTGAAGAGAAGTACAATGCACTCTTCAATCTCCGTGACAGCGTAATGAAGGCATTGGAAATTGCCCGTGCCAACAAGACCATCGGTAAGTCTCTGGATGCGAAGCTCACCATTTACGCAGAAGGCGAAAACAAGTCTCTGCTGGATAGCTTCGGCGATGAACTGGCAACCATCTTCATCGTTTCCGGTGTAACGGTATCCGAGGAAACTGCTCCTGCTGGCGCATACTGCGACGAGGATGCTAAGCTGGGCGTACTGGTTGAAGGCGCTGACGGTGAAAAATGTGACCGTTGCTGGAGCTACTCCACCGAGGGTATCCACGACGGGGAAGGATTCTTATGCAAGAGATGCAAAACCATTCTGGGTCTGTAAAAGAACAGTCTGTGATTGCAGTAAACTACAAGAAAGCAGCACTCTATACCGGGGTGCTGCTTCTGGTGATTTTACTGGACCAGATCACAAAGTACCTGATCATACAAAATTTCAAGCTGGGTGAAAGTAAGCCTCTGATTGAAGGCGTGCTTCACTTTACCTATATTCTGAATAAAGGCGCGGCATTCGGTATGCTTGCCGATCAGCGCTGGATTTTCATCATTCTGTCCACTATTTCGATTTCTGCCATCATTCTGTGGATTATTCTGCGCTCTGCCAAGATGAACTATCTGTGGGGTACCTCGCTGGCAATGATTGCAGGCGGCGGTGTGGGCAACATGATCGACCGTGTATGGAACGGCGAGATCTTCGGTTCGGGTGCCGTTATCGACTTCATCGATTTTTGTGCTTTCCCCGAATTGTGGTCCTGGATCTTCAATGTTGCCGATGCGGCAGTCTGCGTAGGTGCGGCGCTGGTCTTCTTGGCGGTTGTTTTGGATGAAATCAAGGCGGCGAAGGAAGAGAAAGCGAAAAAGGCGGCTGCGTCGGCAGCGAGTGTCGAGGATCGTCATGACTAAGACATTTACCGTGGCGCCTGCAGATGCAGGACGCCGACTGGACCAGTATCTCTCCGAGGTGTGCGAGATCACTCGCTCCATGGCGCAAAAGCTGTGTGAAGAGGAAAATGTTCTGCGTGGCGGAAAAACTGCCTCCAAAAACGAAAAGTTGAAAGCCGGTGACTCCATCGAGATCACCATTCCCGATCCCGAGCCTACCGAGGCGCTTCCCGAGAATATCCCCATCGAGATTGTCTACGAGGACGGAGATCTACTTGTGGTGAATAAGCCCAAGGGGATGGTGGTTCACCCCGCTCCCGGCAATTACACGGGAACGCTGGTAAATGCGCTCCTCTATCACTGTGGCGATTCGCTTTCGGGAATCAATGGTGTGATCCGTCCGGGCATCGTGCATCGCATCGACAAGGACACTAGCGGGCTTCTCATCGTTGCCAAAAACGATAAAGCTCATTTGTCTTTGGCAGAGCAGATCAGCACCCATAGCTTCCTCCGCTCTTATGAGGCAGTTGCCGTGGGCAGATTCCGTGAAGAGCAGGGAACTATCCACGCTCCCATCGGCAGACATCCCACCGATCGCAAAAAGATGGCAATCGTGTCCGATGGCAGAGATGCTACCACCCATTGGCAGGTGCTGGCCCAATACGCAGGCTATACTCATGTGAAGTGCGTACTGGAAACCGGACGCACCCATCAGATTCGTGTGCATCTGTCGTCCAAGGGACATCCGCTTTTCTGTGACCCCGTTTACGGCGGCGGACACACGCCTCTGGAAAAGCAGATGGCATCCACCCTTTGCGGTCAATGCCTCCACGCCCGTACCATCGGCTTCGTCCATCCCATCACGGGCAAAGAAATGTTCTTTGAAAGCGACCTGCCTGACTATTTCACCGCGCTTCTGAAAAGACTCGGTGAACAATACAATTGATTATGGAAAATTTACGTTATTTTGATAGCCACTCCCATTACGATGACCGTCGTTTCGAGGGCAATCGGGATGAACTCCTCACCCGTTTGTTCAAAGAAGACGTGACCTGTATCGTGGGTGCGGCAACTACCACCATGGATGCGCAGACGCATATCGCGTATGCGGAGCAGTATCCCTGCTACTATGCATCCGCTGGTGTTCACCCCGGCAATATTTACGAACAGCTGGAAGTCAGCGATCTTGCGGGTACCATCGAGACCCTTCGCAAATTGCTTGCACATCCTAAGGCTGTTGCCATCGGAGAGATCGGTCTTGACTATTATTGGGAAGATAATCCCCCTCGTGAGATGCAAAAAGAGTGGCTACATGCACAGCTTTCTCTTGCGGAGGAGCTGAATAAACCGGTCATCATTCACGACCGCGAAGCCCACGGCGACGTGTTTGATGCACTCATTGCCCATCCCAATGTGCGTGGCGTATTGCATTCTTGCTCTGCCTCTCCCGAGATGGTAAAGGATCTGGTGCGCCGAGGCTGGTACATCTCCTTTTCGGGTGTGATTACCTATAAAAATGCCGCCCGCGTATTGGACGCATTGAAGGCGGTGCCCGATGATCGGCTTCTCATTGAAACCGATTGCCCCTATTTGTCCCCTGTTCCCATGCGGGGAAAAACCAACCATTCAGGCAATTTGGTGTATACCTGCGCTAAGGCGGCAGAACTGAAGGGAATTACTCCCGAGGAGATGGCGCGCCTGACTCATGCCAATGCCTGCAAATTCTTTGGAATCGAGGACGATTATGACCATCACCTATGAAGTCGGCAGCGGTCTGTATGTAAACAGTACCAATCGTTGCTCTAATGCTTGCGTGTTCTGTGTGCGCTCTACCGTGGAATCCTATTACGGCGATCTGTGGCTGAAACGTGAGCCTACCGTTGACGAGATTTGCGAGAGCATTTTTGCCCGCGATCTGACCATGTATACTGAGCTGGTCTTCTGCGGTTACGGCGAGCCCACTCAGCGCATTGACGATCTCTTAGAGGTAGCACGCCGTGTGAAGGCGGGTTCTGATCTGCCCATTCGAATCAACACCAATGGACAGGGAAGTATGATCGCAGGCTATGATATTACGCCTAAGCTGGCAGGGCTGATCGATGTAGTGTCCATTTCCTTGAACACTGCCGATGCCAAGTCCTATCAAGCTATCTGCCACAGCCGATTCGGCGAAGCGGCATACCAAGGTCTGCTGGATTTTGCCAAGGCGGCAAAGCGGTATGTGCCCAAGGTGATTCTGTCAGTAGTGGATACAACAATCCCTCCTGAAGAAATCGAAAAATGCCGTGAGATCGCAGAAGCGTGCGGTGTCACCCTTCGGGTACGAGAATTTATCTCGGATGAAGAATAAAAATAATCCCCCGACAGATTACTGTCGGGGGATTATTTTTGAACAATGGATAAAAGAGAAAACCGAGATGCAAGATTACTTGCATCTCGGAGTGACTCAAGCGCCGAGCTTGTTGAGCATCAGAGTGAACTGGCTCTTCTTTCTTGCAGCAGCGTTAGCATGGATAATGCCACGAGCAGCAGCCTGATCCACCTTCTTTACAACAGCCTTGTAAAGTTCGATGGCAGCTTCCTTATCGCCTGCCTGAACAGCACTTTCGTACTTTCTGATAGCAGTCTTGTAAGCGGACTTGAACATCTTGTTCTGAAGGGTCTTGCTTTCGGTAACAAGAACACGCTTCTTCGCGGACTTGATATTGGGCATTCTGATACACCTCCTCAATGTTGGTCTGTCTTCCCACGGGGAAGAAACCGAAAATTACTCGTTGGGGTCGTGCCCCAAACCTTGCACCCACATATCATAACACATCTTTTCAAAAAAAGCAACCCCTTTTTTGAAAAAATTTTTGAAAAATTTGAAAAAATATATTGACAAAATAACGAAAATGTGTTATCATGTTAGCATCCAATAGAATCGGTTATCATGCTCATAAATAACCGAAGAAATGAACTTTTACCGATTTTGTGGTAAAAGTGGACAAATTAACAAGCAAAAAAGAAGAGGTCATGCCTTATTTTCACGTTTGCGTTTGCTTGGTTTGTGGATTCAGCTTAAGATTCGGCTTTAACCAGAATGCCGCAGGGGTAGAATTTGTAAACTATTTGTGAACGATTTAACGGAGAGTAATGTATGGTCTATTTATTTTGAAATGGAGGATTGTATATGGTCAAAACCAAAGCACCCGGCACGGTCAAAGACCAAATGCTCGGCACGACTCTGCGTAAGAGCTTTTCCAAAATCGACGAGGTTTTGGATATGCCCAATCTGCTGGAAGTCCAGAAGAAGAGCTACCAGTGGTTCCTGGAAGAGGGTCTGCAGGAGGTTCTGCGCGATGTTTCCCCTATTGTTGACTACTCGGGCAACATCTACATTGAATTCATCGACTATTCCTTGGACGAAAAACCTAAATATCCCGAAGAAGAGTGCAAGGATCGTGACGTAAACTTTGCTGCTCCTCTGCGTGTGAAGGTTCGTCTTTACAATAAGAATACTGAAGAGGTAATCGACCGTACCATTTACGTAGGCGATTTCCCTCTGATGACCGACAACGGTACCTTTATTATCAACGGCGCTGAGCGTGTTATCGTATCTCAGATCGTCCGTTCTCCCGGTATGTACTATGATAGCCAGATGGATAAGTCCGGCAAGAAGGTATACACCGCACAGATTATCCCTTATCGCGGCGCATGGCTGGAATATGAGACCGACGCCAACGACGTTTTCTCTGTTCGTATCGATAAGAACCGTAAGATTCCGATCACCATTCTCCTTCGTGCTCTGGGTCTGGGCAACGACAGCGATCTGATCTCTGTATTTGGCGAAGATCCCAAGATCATGGCAACCATCGAAAAGGATGGCATGAAGATCGAGGCACAGAAGAACGGTACTACCGCTGAGGAAGAAGCGCTGAAGGAAATCTACCGCAAGCTTCGTCCCGGCGAACCTCCTCTGGTAGACAGCGCACAGGTGCTGATCAACAATATGTTCTTCGATCCCAAGCGTTACGACTTGGCTCCCGTAGGACGTTACAAGTATAATAAGAAGGTAGCACTGGGCAAGCGTGTGGAAGGAAGAATCCTGACCCGTCCCGCTATCTCTCCCCTGACCGGTGAGTTCCTCTATGACGAGGGTACTTACCTGACTTCCGAGATCGCTGCTGCGCTGGAATTCGCAGGTGTAAACGAGGCTTATGTCCGTCACCCTGACGATGCAAGTGCAACCGAAGTTAAAGTTATCTCCAACGGCACCGTATATCCCGAGGCTGTTCTGGGCTATGACCTGACCGAGGCAGGCATCAAGGAAAAGGTTGACATGAAGGCTCTGCTGGATCTTATTGACGAGGTCGGCACCGAGGACCGCGGCGCATTCATCAAAGCTTGCCGCGAGCGTCAGGCGCTTCTGTCTCCCAAGCACATCACCAAGGCAGACGTATTTGCATCTGTTAACTACCTCATCTGCCTCAGCCATGACTGCGGCACTGTCGACGACATTGACCACCTGGGCAACCGTCGTCTGCGTAGCGTTGGCGAACTGCTCCAGAACCAGTTCCGTATCGGCTTCTCCCGTATGGATAAGATCGTGAAGGAAAGAATGACTGTTCAGGATAGCGAGAGCCTCACTCCCGAAACCCTGATCAACATTCGTCCCATCGTTACCGCGATCCGTGACTTCTTCGGTTCTTCTCCTCTGTCCCAGTTCATGGACCAGAATAACCCTCTGGCAGAAGTTACCCACAAGCGCCGTCTGTCCGCACTGGGCCCCGGCGGTCTGTCCCGTGACCGCGCATCCTTCGACGTTCGTGACGTACACTACACCCACTACGGTCGTATGTGTCCTATCGAGACTCCCGAAGGTCCTAACATCGGTCTGATCTCCTACCTGTCTACCTACGCAAAGGTAAACGAATACGGCTTCATCGAAACTCCTTACCGTAAGATCAAGAAGATCTACGACGAGGATGGCAAGTACGTGAAGTCTGTAGTTACCAACGAAGTAGAGTACATGACCGCTGATATCGAGGATAACTATACCGTTGCACAGGCTAACGAGCCTCTGGATGATGATCAGTGCTTCATCAATTCCAAGGTTTCTGTTCGTCGCCGTGCGGAGATTTTGGAAGTAAACGTATCCGAAGCTGACTACATGGACGTATCGCCCAAGATGGTAGTTTCTGTTGCAACCTCCTTCATCCCCTTCTTGGAAAACGACGACAACTCCCGTGCGCTCATGGGTTCCAACATGCAGAAGCAGGCAGTTCCGCTGATGGTCAGCCAGGCTCCTATCGTTGGTACCGGTATGGAATACAAGGCAGCAATCGACTCCGGTGTAGTTGTTTGCGCTAAGCATTCCGGTGTGGCTGAAAAGGTTACCGCTGATGAGATCATCATCCGTACCGATGCAGGCACTAAGGACACTTATCATCTGCTCAAGTTCAAGCGCTCTAACCAGGGCACTTGTGTAAACCAGCGTCCCATTATCAATGAGGGCGACTATATCGATGCCGGCAGAGTCATTGCAGACGGTCCTGCAACCGACCATGGCGAAATCTCCCTGGGTAAGAACCCCCTGATCGGCTTCATGACCTGGGAAGGTTACAACTACGAGGACGCGGTTCTTCTGAACGAGCGTCTGGTTCGTGATGACGTATACACCTCTATCCACATTGAGGAATACACTCACGAAGCCCGTGACACCAAGCTGGGTCCGGAAGAAATCACCCGTGAAATCCCCAACGTAGGCGACGATGCTCTGAAGGATCTGAACGCCGACGGTATTATCCGCAAGGGTACTGAGGTTCGTTCCGGTGACATTCTGGTTGGTAAGGTTACTCCTAAGGGTGAAACCGAGCTGACCGCAGAAGAAAGACTGCTCCGTGCTATCTTCGGTGAGAAGGCAAGAGAAGTTCGTGATACCTCCATGCGTCTGCCTCACGGTGAATCCGGTATCGTTGTAGACGTTAAGGTATTCTCCCGCGAGAACAGCGATGAGCTGGGCCCCGGCGTTAATAAAGTAGTCCGTGTATATATCGCTCAGAAGAGAAAGATCTCTGTAGGCGATAAGATGGCAGGTCGTCACGGTAACAAGGGTGTCGTATCCCGTATCCTGCCTCCCGAAGATATGCCCTTCCTGGCTGACGGTACTCCTCTGGATATCGTGCTGAACCCCCTGGGCGTACCTTCCCGAATGAACATCGGTCAGGTGCTTGAGGTGCATCTGGGTATTGCTGCCCGCAAGCTGGGTTGGAAGGTTATGACTCCCGTATTCGACGGCGCAAACGAAAGAGATATCGCTGAATGTCTGAAGATGGCGGGTATGTACCGTGACGTGCTTCCTTCCGATAAGCTGGAAGGCAAGACCATCTACAAGGAAGTTGTAGACCAAGTCACCGGCGAAAAGACCTATCCCGAGTTCGATGTTACTGCATACAGCAGAGAAGAACTGCTGGCAATGATGGAAGAGCATCAGCTGAAGATCGTCGACGGTAAGTCCATTCTGTATGATGGCAGAACCGGCCGCCGCTTCGATAACCCTGTTACCGTAGGTATCATGTACTACCTGAAGCTCCACCATCTGGTTGACGATAAGATCCATGCACGTTCCACCGGTCCTTACTCTCTCGTTACTCAGCAGCCTCTGGGTGGTAAAGCTCAGTTCGGCGGTCAGCGTTTCGGTGAGATGGAAGTTTGGGCGCTGGAGGCATACGGCGCAGCATACACTCTGCAGGAAATTCTGACTATCAAGTCTGACGACGTAACCGGTCGTGTGAAGGCTTACGAGGCAATCGTTAAGGGCGAGAACATCCCCACGCCCGGCGTACCCGCAGCATTCAAGGTACTGGTGAAGGAACTGCAGTCCCTTGCACTGAACGTAAAGGTTCTCAACAAGGAAGGTCAGGAGATCGACCTCTCCACTCTGGACGAGGAAGAAGATCTGATGGCTCCCACCTTTACCGAGCAGGAAATCGGTGAAAATGTAGTGACCAAGGATATGGGCGAAAGCTTCTTTGAAGAAACCTTCAAGGGTCACTCCGACAACGGCGACGGCGTAGATGAGTACGGCGAAGACGAACTCTTCACTGAGAGATACGAAGACGCTGATGACGTTGAGTCCGATGATGAGTTTTAATTGAAAGGGGATACAGAAAGTTAAATGGAAGAACGCGTATTTGATTCAATTGAAATTGGTCTGGCTTCTCCCGAAATGATCCGTAGCTGGTCTTACGGCGAGGTTAAAAAGCCCGAAACCATTAACTACCGTACCTTGAAGGCAGAACGCGACGGTCTGTTCTGTGAGCGCATCTTTGGTCCCACCAAGGACTGGGAATGTGCCTGCGGTAAATATAAAAGAGTTCGCTACAAAGGCAAAGTCTGTGAGAAGTGCGGCGTAGAGGTAACCACCAAGAAGGTTCGCCGTGAGCGCATGGGTCACATCGAGCTGGCTTGCCCCGTATCTCATATCTGGTACTTCCGTGCCATTCCTTCCAGAATGGGTACTCTTCTGGACATCTCCCCCAGAATGCTGGAGAAGGTGCTCTATTACGCAGAGTATATCGTAATCGATCCGGGTGATACCCCTCTGTCTAAGTATCAGCTTCTCTCTGAGATGGAATACAAGAAGTACAGAGACACCTACGAGGATGACTTCCGCGTAGGCATGGGCGCAGGCGCCATCAAGGAACTGCTTGCCGAGCTGGATATTCCTGCTCTGTCCGAAAAGCTGAAAGCCGATCTTCTGACCGCATCCGGTCAGAAGAAGGCGCGCATCATCAAGCGCCTGGAAGTGGTTGAAGCATTCCGCAAGAGCGGCAACAAGCCCGAATGGCTGATCCTGGACGTACTGCCCGTTATTCCTCCCGATATCCGTTCCATGGTACAGCTGGACGGCGGACGTTTCGCTTCCTCTGACCTGAACGATCTTTACCGCCGTGTTATCAACCGTAACAACCGTCTGAAGAGACTCATGGAGCTTCGTTCTCCCGAGATCATCATTCGTAACGAGCGCAGAATGCTGCAGGAAGCAGTTGACGCGCTGATCGATAACGGTCGTCGCGGTAAGCCCATCACCGGTCCTTCCAACCGTCCCTTTAAGTCACTTTCCGAAATGCTCCGCGGTAAGCAGGGCCGTTTCAGACAGAACCTGCTGGGTAAGCGTGTTGACTACTCCGGTCGTTCGGTTATCGTCGTAGGCCCCGAACTGAAGATCTATCAGTGCGGTCTGCCTAAGGAAATGGCGCTGGAGCTCTTCAAGCCCTTCGTAATGAAGCGTCTGGTTGAGACTCAGAAGGCTACCAATATTAAGGATGCGAAGAAGAAGGTTGAGAAGGTAAATCCCGATGTATGGGATGCACTGGAGAACGTAATCAAAGAACATCCCGTCCTCCTGAACCGTGCACCTACTCTGCACAGACTTTCCATTCAGGCATTCGAACCTATCCTCGTTGAGGGTAGAGCAATCAAACTGCACCCCCTGGTATGTACCGCATTTAACGCCGACTTTGACGGTGACCA
>JAZRIH010000207.1:0-6905 GCA_045645175.1 Eubacteriales bacterium
CTTCTGAACGAAATATTCTACTATGTCGTCCGCATAGTGACGGTAGCCCAGGATGTTCTGTCCGCGGAAGAGCATCTGGAGGTTGGTGTTCTTTACCTTTGCGCGAATCTTGCGCAGTCTTTCCCAAGGATCCTCATTGAGGAAGCGGAGACAGGAGTCAAAGGTTGCGCCGCCCCATGCTTCGATGGAATGGTAGCCCACAGCGTCCATCTTTTCCAGAATGGGCAGCATTTCATCGGTGGTCATACGGGTAGCGATCAGAGACTGGTGCGCGTCACGCAGGACGGTTTCTGTAATTTTTACTTTAGCCATAACTGATTCTTCTTTCTCAAATTTAGATGATTATGCTGCGCCGAAAATGGCAAGCAGTACGCCTGCGGCAACGGCAGAGCCGATAACGCCGGCAACATTGGGACCCATTGCGTGCATCAGCAGGAAGTTGGAGGGATCTGCTTTCTGACCCTCTACCTGAGATACACGTGCCGCCATAGGAACGGCAGATACGCCTGCGGAGCCGATCAAAGGATTGATCTTGCCGCCGGTGATCACGTTCATGATCTTCGCAGTGATCAGACCACCGCAAGTGGAGATACTGAACGCAACCAGACCCAACACGATGATGTAGATAGTTTCCAGTTTCAAGAAGGAGTCTGCAGATGCGGTTGCACCAACAGAGATTCCCAAGAAGATAGTAACCACATTGATCAAGCCATTCTGGGCAGTCTTGGAAAGACGGTCGGTAACACCGCAGACATTCATCAGGTTACCAAACATCAGACAGCCGATCAGAGGAGCGGCAGAAGGAACGATCAGGGTAACAACCGCGGTAACCAGAATGGGGAACACGATCTTTTCTCCCTTGGAAACCTTGCGCAGAGCGGTCATCTTGATGGTACGTTCTTTCTTGGTGGTGAGCAGCTTCATGAAGGGAGGCTGGATCATGGGGATCAGCGCCATGTAGCTATATGCGGCAATGGCGATGGCACCCAGCAAATGAGGAGCCAGCTGACGGGTAACGGTAATTGCGGTAGGACCGTCTGCACCGCCGATGATACCGATGGAAGCAGCTTCCTGAGGAGTAAAGCCCAGCATCAGTGCGCCTGCAAAGGCTACGAATACACCCAGCTGTGCGCCTGCGCCGATGAGCAGAGATTTGGGGTTAGCGATCAGAGGCTCGAAATCGGTCATTGCGCCGATACCGATAAAGATCAGACAAGGATAAATACCTGTCTTTACACCCAGATAGAGGAAGTCCAGAAGGCCGCCCTTAGCGATGACCTCTTGGATTACCCAGTCGGAGCCGTCTTCATGAATAAAGAGATCCATGTGGAAGAGCTCAGCGCCGGGGAGATTGGCAAGGAGCATACCAGTGGCAATGGGGATAAGCAGAAGGGGCTCGAACTTCTTGACGATAGCAAGATAGAAGAGCGTGATGATGATCGCATACATCGCCACGTGCTTCAGCACATCCAATCCGCCCATCTTGGTCACAAACAGACCAATACCGGTGGACTCCAGAAAATTAAGAATAGTTTCTGTCAGATTCATAGATTATCCTCTCAGTAAACCATCGAGGGATCAGTTAAGGCTAACCAGCAGCTGATCCGCATTAACGGTTGCGCCCTTGGTAACATTTACGGATGCAACGGTACCATCCTGAGGAGCGAAGATTTCATTTTCCATCTTCATTGCTTCCAGAACTGCAACTACATCGCCTTTCTTTACAGATGCACCAACAGTAACCTTAACATCCAAAATAGTGCCGGGCATAGGAGCCTTGATAGAAACTGCGCCTGCAGAGCCGGTAGCGGCAGGAGCTGCGGGAGCGGGAGCTGCCTTAGGAGCAGGTGCAGCCTTGGGTGCTGCGGGAGCTGCCTTAGGTGCAGCAACAGGAGCGGGAGCAGCTGCGCCTGCAACTACTTCTTCCACTTCAACTTCATATACAGTACCGTTTACGGTAACATTAAACTTTCTCATGATAAATTCCTTTCTATTCGCAGATCACGAACTTAACTCAGTTTTGATTCCAGTGAGCGGCACTGCCCACCTTTTTGAAGGATACGACTCTGAACCCGTTGATAGAGGGATTTGCAGCCTTTGCTTCTTCCATATAGATGGCAAGAGCAGCGGTAATAGCAGCAACGATTTCCTCGTCATTGTCTGCAGGTGCAGACTCGGGTACAGGAGCAGGAGCTGTCACTTGGGGAGCGGGTTCAGGCTGCTTGGGCGCCGCTTCTCCCTTACGGGCTGCTGCACCAAAGATCTCCAGGATCAGCCAAAGCAGAGCAAGTACCGCAAAAACGACTACCATGCCCAGCAGTGCGCCTACGCCCATATAATTGAGACGCTCACCCCAGGACAGACTGTCGGACAAAAGATTTAAGTACATAACAGTCCTCCTTAGAAGGGCAGTTTCGAGTGTTTCCGACGAATATCGCCTTCCGCCTTAGACCAGAGCATCATGCAAGCGGAAATGATCCGTGCGCGAAGCTCTGCAGGATCGACTACGTCGTCCACATCGCCTGCGCGAGCGGCAGCCTCGGCAGAAGCCATCTCGGACAGCCAAATCTTCTTCTTTTCAGCGCGCAGTGCTACGGGATCTGCGGAAGCCTTGATCTCATCGCCGTACATAAACTGAACAGCGGCATCAGGTTCCATTACCGAGATCTCTGCGCCGGTGGTTGCCAGCACCATATCTGCACCTACCGAGCGAGAGCCCAGCAGAGTGAATGCTGCACCGTATGCCTTGCCGATAACAGCAGTCACCTTTGCGCAGGTTGCGCCTGCATAAGCAGCTGCCAGACGAGCATATTCGGGAGCATCAGGAGCGTTTTCAGCATCTACGGTTGCATCGATACCAACGGTATTGACGATGGTTACCATAGGAATGGAGAAGTTATCACAGAAGGTGATAAACTGTGCGATCTTACGAGCTGCCTTGGGGGTCAACGCCGCACCGTTATTGTTAACGATCACACCTGCGGTCATGGAGCCCAGAGAAGCAATTGCAATTGCAACCTCGGGAGCGCAAGTTTCCTTCAGCAGAGTATAAACGCCGTTATCTGCAATCGCAGACAGAATTTCCTTTGCATCGGTTGCGCCTGCCAGCTCGGGAGTAGCGCGATTCATATCATCGCCCGCTTCGATATAGGTCAGACCTGCACGGTTATTCTGGGGAACAGATGCCGCCAACTCACGAGCCTTTGCCAGAGCAGAAGCGGAATCGGGGCAAACGATATCAACGATACCGTTTGCAGCTGCAGCTTTAATGGTACCTGCGTCAGTTACGCCCGCATTCTTCTGTACGGAAGGGGGGCAAATGTAGAATTTGGCATCCTCTGCAGCGATTACCAAATCAAACATGGATGCGGCAGTTGCAGAAAGGCCTGCACATACACCGTCAATGACAGCGATCTGGGGGACAACGCCCGACACCTCGCTGATCTTCTTCATAAAGCTACCAAATGCGGCAAGAGCATTGCTTCCCTCTTTGATCTTAGCACCTGCAGATGCAAACACACCGATCACAGGGGCACCGCATTTCTTTGCCTGATCGTAGAGATCAGTGATCTTTCTGGATTCCAATGCACCAAAGGCACCTTTATCGCGGTCGTACTCTTGGGCAAAGGCAAAGGTCAGGGCGCCGTCAATAGCACCGTAACCGCATACCACGCCGGCATAGCTTCCACATCCCAGATATGCGCCCAATTCTACGAAGGTTCCTTCATCAAACAGCGCATTGAGCTTTTCGTACGCAGAACCTTCACGGATCAGCGGACTCATTTGATTGTTCATAATGTACTCCTTCTCTCGACAGCTATGGTTCACGCGACTGCCTGCTGCCGTTCGACAGTCTGATGAGAGATTGATCGATCAACCTTATCCCCCAATTTACTTATTATTATACAATATTACAAAGATTTTTTCAAGTATCTTGAGATAAAAAAACGAAGTTTCGGGAAATTTTTTATATGGTTTTTTATAACCATCGTCCGGATGATAAACGAGTGATTATTTTACCATCTGTAAGAAAGACAATCGTTCCCTCTTGATAAGTAGAAACGATCTGACAATTTCTCTGCGTCAAACGCTCTGTTACATTAGGCGAAGGATGACCATATGAATTGTCCCTCGAGGCGGAAATCACTGCAATTTCAGGAGTGACAGCATCTATAAAAGCGTCCGTAGTGGAAGTATCCGATCCGTGATGTGCTACTTTCAGCAAATCGACATCCAAAAGAGTTCCACAAACATCAAGGAGAAGTTCCTCCTCTTTTTCTTCTGCATCACCTGTAAAGAGAAAGGAAGTTTCTCCATAGTCTGCGCGAAGGATCAGACTGCGATTCTCAGCATCCTCCTCATCAAGAGGCCCCAGCACCGAAAAACGCAGATTGCCGATGGCAAAAGCATCACCGGGAAACAGTTCTTGCATGGGGCTCTTGCAATTCTCCGGCGCCGTTCCTGTATATAACACCCTTCCCACTCCAAGCTCCTCTTCCAACAGAGAAAGTCCGCCTGCATGATCCAAATGAGTGTGAGAAAGGATCACATAGTCGATATACTTCACATTCCATTTAGCGAAATGAGCAAGGAGCGCTTCTCCGCTATCCTGTGTACCCGTATCTACCATGATTCGCTCCCCGGAAGGTAGGATAAGCAGAGCGGCATCACCCTGCCCTACATCCAGAAAGTGGATCTGTAATTTTCCATCAATCTGTCCGATGATCTCGAATCGTTCCCAAAGATATCCGCAACCGCCAATCAAAAAGAGTACAACTACCAGTACAACCGACAGAATTCTTTTCCAAGGAAATGTTTTTCTCATATATTTACTTACCAAAAAGGGCATCGAACGATCGATGCCCATAAGGTTTATTTCTTCATTGCAATGGCTTCTTTAGCCTTGCATACGATGTTTTCTGCGGTCAGACCGTAGTATTCCAGCAGTGCGGGAACCTTACCGGAACGGCCGAACTGATCCTCTACACCTACACGGCGCAGGGGTACGGGATTGCCTTCGCAGAGTACTTCTGCAACAGCAGAACCCAGGCCACCGATAATATTGTGTTCCTCAGCGGTAACAACTGCACCGGTCTTTGCAGCAGATGCCAGCAGCAGATCGCGGTCAATAGGTTTGATGGTGCAGATGTCGATCACCTCAGCAGAAATGCCCTCGTTTGCAAGGAGTTCCTTTGCAGACAGTGCGGCTTCGATCATAATACCGGTTGCTACGATGGTTACGTCGGTACCTTCGCACAGAACCTGTCCCTTACCAATCTCAAACTTGAAGGTCTTCTCGTCGAAGATTACCGGTACGGGAGCGCGGCCAAAGCGCATATAAACGGGACCCTTATGCTCAGCAGCAGCGCGCAGAGCAGCTCTTGCTTCTACGTCATCGCCGGGATTGAGGATAACCATGTTGGGGATGGTACGCATGATGCCCATATCTTCCAGACACTGGTGAGTAGCGCCGTCCTCGCCAACAGTAATACCTGCGTGAGTTGCGCAGATCTTTACGTTCAGCTTGGGGTATGCTACGCCGTTACGGATCTGGTCAAATGCTCTGCCCGATGCAAACATTGCAAAAGAGGAGCAGAAGGGGATCTTACCGCAAGCAGCAAGACCTGCGGATACTGCGACCATGTTCTGTTCTGCGATACCGCAGTCGAAGAAACGGTCGGGATATGCTTTCTTGAAGTATACGGTTTTGGTAGACTCAGCAAGGTCAGCGTCCAGTACCACGATTTCGGGGTACTTTGCGCCCAGCTCTACCAGTTCTTTACCATAGCTTTCTCTGGTTGCGATCTTCTCAGCCATTGAGGGACACCTCCCATGCGTTCAGTTCGTTCATAGCCTGCTCATACTCCGCATCCTTGGGAGCATTGCCATGCCACTTGTAGTTGTTTTCCATGTAGGAAACGCCCTTACCCTTTGCGGTCTTGCAAATGATTACGGTGGGCTTGCCCTTCACGGTACGAGCTTCGTTCAGCGCTGCTTCGATTTCCTCGAAGTTGTGACCGTCGATCACGATCGCATGCCAGCCGAACGCTTCGAATTTCTTATCAAAGGGAGTGGGATTCATAACATCGGTGATGTTACCGCCGATCTGCAGGCCGTTGAAGTCAACCATTGCTACCAGGTTATCCAACTTGTAGTGAGCAGCCAGCATTGCGGCTTCCCATACAGAGCCTTCCTGGCATTCGCCGTCGCCAAGAACAGTGTACACACGGTACTTATCCTTGCCTGCCAGCGCCATACCGCAAGCGGCAGAGATGCCCATGCCCAGAGAACCGGTGGACATATCTACACCGGGGATACCCTTCATATCGGGGTGACCCTGGAAGATGCTGTCGATGTGACGGAAGGTTTCCAAACCGTTCACGTCAAAGTAACCGCGCAGACCCAGCGCCGCATAGTATGCGGGGGAGCAATGTCCCTTGGACAGCACGAAGCGGTCACGCATAGGATCAGTGGGGTTCTTGGGATCGATATTCATTTCGGAAAAGTACAGGTAGGTGACGATGTCAGCCAGGGAGAGAGAGCCGCCGGGATGACCGCTCTGTGCCTTATAAACGGCAGTCAGCGCCCATTTACGGACGTTCACAGCTGTTTTTTTCAGCTCTAACAGTTTTGTAGAATCCATAGTATCCTCCGGATTGTTTGTTGGATGTGCGCTTTGCGCATTTTTTAGAATATACTTCCTTATGATATTGATAAGGAGCAAATTCCTCCTTGGTCGGAATTTGAATATCCGAGGAGGGACGAACCATCTCATCCGCCCAAGTTTCTTCCCTCCCCGAACTCCACCCAACTCCTTGGCTGGCGCCGTCAGATCACGGAAACTATTTCCACGTTTTGAAATGCACATTCACTTTATTATAGTCTATTTTTCGACAAATGTCAAC
>JAZRIH010000208.1:0-5885 GCA_045645175.1 Eubacteriales bacterium
GTGGGACAGCGTCCCACATAAATTATTTACCCAACAACTTTTGCTTGTCGGCTTGGAGGCGATAGAGGTTGTAGTAGCGACCCTGTTGCTCCAAGAGGGCTTGGTGACTGCCCTGCTCCACGATCTTACCGTGGGAGAGAACGATGATGTTATCAGCGTGCTGGATAGTGGAAAGTCTGTGGGCGACCATGAGCATGGTGCCGATGTTCATCAGCTTTTCCAGAGAGTCCTGAATCAAGAGCTCAGTTTCGGTGTCGATGTTAGCAGTTGCCTCGTCAAGGATCATCACCGCAGGCTTGTGGAGAATGGTTCGCGCAAAGGAGAGGAGCTGTCGCTGACCGGCCGAGAAGTTGTTACCGCGCTCACGGACTTCCTCGTCCAGACCGTCCTTGAGGCGATCAATAAAGCTGTTGGCATTTACATACTTGCACGCCGCATGGATCTCGTCGTCGGATACACCCTCCATACCAAGAAGCAGATTGGAGCGAATGGTTCCCGAGAAGAGGAACACGTCCTGGAGCATCTGTCCGAAGTGACGGCGGAGAGAGGAGATCTTGATCTTGGTAATGTCGATGCCGTCCACCAGAATCTGACCCTTCTGAATGTCGTAGTTACGGCAAAGGAGGGAGAGAATCGTAGTCTTGCCCGAGCCGGTAGAGCCGACAAATGCAACCGTCTGACCTGCTTCCACCTTGAAGGAAACATCCTTCAGTACCCATTCGCCCTCTACATAAGCGAACCATACGTTTCTGAACTCGATCTCGCCCTTCACCTGGGGAAGCTCGATGGCATCCTCGCTATCGGTGACACCGGGTTTAATATCCATAATGGTAAAGATCTTTTCGCCCGATGCAAATGCCGACTGGAGCCAGTTAAACTGCTCCGCAAGGCTCTGAATGGGGTTAAAGAACTTGGAAATGTACAGATAGAAGGTAACTACCGTGCCGCTGTCGATGATCTGACCCATGAAGGGGATGTTATCAATATATCCCTTGCCGCCCAGATACAACAGGCAAAGCACCGAGGAAATATAAAGCATATACACCAACGGACGGAAAATACCGAAGGTGAAGATCTGTTCCCGTTTTGCGTAACCCAGCTTGCGGTTTTTGCCGTCAAACTCGGCTTTTTTCATCTCCTCACGGTTGAAGATCTGAATGATTTTCATGCCCGACAAATGCTCGGACAGGAAGGTGTTGATATCGGTGGTGCCGTCCTTTACCTTGCGGTAGGCTTTACGGGAGAATTTACGGAAAACAAAGGTAAACCATACGATGAAGGGCACAAAGCAGAGCACCATCAAGGTCAGCTGATAGTTTACCATAAGCATTGCTGTCAGTACGCCAATAATGACAAAGCAGTTCTTCACCAGATTCACGATGATGTTGGTAAACATCATGGAAACGGCGTTGGTATCGTTGGTAACACGGGTCACCAGCTTACCTACAGGAATTTCCGACAGCTGTGCGTGGGAGAGCGATTCGATGTGAGTGAACACATCTTCACGGATCTTGGAAATGATCTTCTGACCGGTCTTTTGCAAAACGATAGCTTGCAAATAGGAGCAGATCATGGAGATCACCAGAATGCTTGCATAAACTGCCACACCTGCCAACAGATGGGACATCTCGAAATCGTCCTTGATCATTTCCTCAATGCCGCCTACGATCAAGGGAGAGATGATGTCGTAAGCGATGGAAAAGAGCATCAAGAGCAGAACGAATACGAAGTTTTTGGTATAGGGCTTGGCATACGCCAGCAGACGGCGGGCAATCTCCCCGTCCTTCATGTTTCGATCAAAGCCAATGGCTTCCTTTTGCTTGCAAATGGACAGATAGGCGAACAGGAAAATAATGGACAGCACGCCAACGATGGCGCCTACAATGAGAATCGGATAATAGTTATACATCGTTTACGCCTCCTTTGCCGCATCGTCCAGCTTTTGCAGCTCTACCATACTGCGGTAAGACTCGCAGGTCTTATAGAGATCATCATGCTTACCCACCGCCGCAATCTTGCCGTTTTCAATGAAGATGATCTTATCCATCTCCTGAATGGTAGTAATACGGTGCGCAATGAGGATCGTAGTCTTGCCTTTGCGCATGGTGCGGAGATTTTGGAGGATCACCTTTTCGGTCTTCACGTCAACTGCAGATACCGAATCGTCCAGAATCAGAATGGGGGCATTCTTCATCAGCGCACGGGCGATGGAGATTCTCTGCTTCTGACCGCCCGAAACGGTAACGCCGCGCTCGCCCAATACGGTACGGTAGCCATCCTTGAAGCCTACGATGTTTTCGTGAACGTCCGCCAGCTTGGCAGCTTCCTCAACTTCATCGATGCCACCAAAATCGGAAGCAAGGGCAATGTTGTGTTCAATGGTATCGCTGAACAGGAAGTTATCCTGGGGAACATAGGCCGCATATTTGCGCACCGTCTTGATGGGAATCTGATTGATATCCACCCCATCCAGATAGATCGCTCCGTCGGGAACTGCATAAGTACGAAGGATCAGATCCACCAACGTGGTCTTGCCCGAGCCGGTACGGCCGATGATGCCTACGTTTTCGCCCGCTTTGATATGGAAGGACGCATTTTCCAATACATCCAGATCGCCGCCGGGATAACGGAAGGTGAGATCCTTGAATTCGATCTCGCCGGTGAGAGGAGCAGGCTCGCTCACATCTGCCGCATCTGCCACATCGATAGGGGCATCCAACAGCGCGGTGATACGGGTAAGAGATGCCTTGCCGCGAGAGCGCATCTCGATCAGCTGAGAAACCGCCATAACAGGCCATACGATCGCGGTGAAGTAGCCGATAAATTCTACCAGCTCGCCTGCATTGAATACGCCTTCGTGCACCAGCCAACCGCCGTAGCCCAGAATGACACAAACTACCGATTCCACAAACAGCGTAACCAGAATGTGGAGCAGAACCGAGGTTTTAACAAAAGATACATTTGCTTTTTCGTTGTCACGGTTGAGCTTACGGAAGGACATCAGCTCTACCGTTTCCTTCACGAATGCTTTGACAACCGCAATGCCCGAAAAACTCTCCTGAGAGAAATCGGACAAAGAGGAGAATGCCGCCTGTCGCTCATCCCACTTCTTTTCCAAAGAATGACCTACTACGGTACCGATGGCAAGCAAAAATACCATGGGAACAAGAGAAAGTGCAGTAAGCAGGAAGTTCATACGACCCATTTTGAAGATCGCCAGAACACCCAAGAACAGCGCGTCTGCCATCATCATTACACCCGAACCGAAGCAATCCTGCACCGTTTCCAGATCGTTGGTAAACAGCGACATGAGATCGCCCACCTTATGATGCTGATAATACTGCTGGGAAAGATCCTTGCAATGGTCAAACATCCGGCCTCTCAGATCGGTTTCCACTTTGATGCCCGAGCCAAAGAAGCAGATACGCCACAAAAAGCGTCCGGTCACCATAAAGAGGATGACGAAGATCATGGGCAGGCAGATCTCATCCAAGAGAAAATCCATGTTGAAGACCTGCTTGACGCCGTCCACTGTCACAGTTCCATCGTTGATGCCGTTCACTACCATTTTGTACAGCTCAGGAACGACCAATTGAAAATAGTCTACCACAATGAGCGATACAAGACCCAGCAACAACATAGGTGCATGACGGAGATAATACCGGTTGATGTGCTTACCAAACAGCACGACCATCCACCTCGCTTATAATAGATTCGGATTTATTATAACAAATTTTGGAGAAAAATGCAAGAGGAATTGATAGATTTGAAACGCTCCAAATAAAAAAGCAGCCCGACAAAAGCGTGATGTCCTTATCGGAGAAATCATAAATCAGTTTGCTTATATGGTACAGATTTGCTCCGCAGTAAACAAATAATTAGCCCCGACAGATTTTTGAAGGTCTGTCGGGGTTCGTTTATGTGGTTTTATTAAATCAATTATTGTCACAAATCTTCGCCGTATATTCGCAGAAGAATAGGATTTTTAATTAATTCATCAATCAACAATCGTATATTCTCCTCTGTTAATTTATCCACAAAGAGAAAGGGGGAACCGGGTTCAAGGTATGGCTTTTTGCCGATTTGTATCAAATGTTGTAAATTTTGTGGTGTTGCAACAACGAAAGTATATTGCTTACCATCGGGCAGTTCCATACAAACATCAATGTTATCATCTGTGGGATTAACATTATTAAAATTCGTTGGAAAATACAATTGATAGTTCATACTAACCTCTCATTAAATTCGAATCTATTGTTCTGTTTTATCACCAGTTTCGCCTTTGTATTACAAAAGCACCGGCAAGCCCATACCCATAAAGTTGCTCAAAAGGTCTCCCTTTGGGAGAGCTCCCGCGGTAGCGGGTGAGAGGGTAAATGATTTCAATGATTTACCCTCTCCGTCGGCTGTGCCGCCACCTCTCCCGGAGGGAGAGGCTTTTCGTTAGTCCCATTATAACACAAATCGGCAGAGAAAACAATCCCTCTGCCAATTTGTTGTATTTTCAAATTCTCCGTTAAGAACAACAGAGAAAACTTCGTCGGGCTTTTTAAAAAGTTCTTGACGATAAAAAAGAACCTTCTTTCAAGAAGGTTCTTTTTTATCTCCGGGCAGAGCCCGGTTAAATTTAGCTATTCTTTCTGCCGAAGGGACGGTCGCCACGACGCTCACGGCGCTCGCCACGGTCGCCTCTCTCGGGACGGTCTTCACGGGGAGCACGGGGAGGACGCTCTTCGCCTTCCAGCTTAGGCAGGAGTGCCTTTGCGGACAGGTTGAAACGACCCTTTTCGTCGATGCCCATGAACTTAACGGTCAGCTCGTCGCCTTCCTTAACTACGTCCTCAACCTTTTCTACGAAACGGTTGGACAGGTCCTTGATATGGCACATACCTTCCTTGCCGGGAGCAAACTCAACGAATGCGCCGATGGGGATGATACGGGTAACCTTACCGGTGTAAACTGCGCCTACTTCGGGCTCGAAGCAGATGCCGTCGATCCATGCCTTAGCAGCATTTGCGGATGCAACGTTGGGAGATGCGATATAAATAGTACCGTCTTCCTGGATGTCGATCTTTGCGCCGGTTTCAGCAACGATCTTCTGGATCACTTCGCCACCCTTACCGATAACCTCGCGGATCTTTTCAACCTTGATCTGCATGGTCAGCATCTTGGGAGCGGTGGGAGCAACCTCTTCACGAGGAGCGGGGATTGCCTTGAGGATAACCTCGTCGATGATATACTCACGGCCGGCCTTAGTCTGTTCGAATGCCTTCTTGATGATGGCGGGAGTCAGACCGTCAACCTTCAGGTCCATCTGGATGGAGGTGATACCCTTCTTGGTACCTGCTACCTTGAAGTCCATATCGCCGTAGAAGTCTTCCAGACCCTGAATGTCGATCATGGTATCCCAAGAGCCGTCTTCAGCGGTGATCAGACCGCAGGAGATACCTGCAACGGGAGCCTTGATCGGTACGCCTGCTGCCATCAGCGCCAGAGTGGAGCCGCAGACAGAAGCCTGAGAGGTAGAACCGTTGGAGGAAACAACCTCGGAAACCAGACGCATTGCGTAGGGGAACTCTTCAACAGAGGGGAGTACGGGAACCAGGGAACGCTCAGCCAGCGCGCCGTGACCGATCTCACGTCTGCCGGGAGAACGGATTGCCTTCGCTTCGCCGGTGGAGTAGCCGGGCATATTGTACTGGTGCATATAACGCTTGGAGGTCTCTTCGTCGATGGTGTCGAATTCCTGTGCGTCGGAGAGAGTGCCAAGGGTTGCGATAGTCAGAACCTGGGTCTGACCACGGGTGAACATACCGGAACCGTGAACACGGGGGATCAGGTCAACTTCAGCAGCAAGAGGACGGATTTGGTCCATTGCACGACCG
>JAZRIH010000209.1:0-6003 GCA_045645175.1 Eubacteriales bacterium
CACGTATTATTATCAGATCTACGTAGTAGCCGGAGGCAAGGAGTATAAGAGCCCGACCTATTCGTTCACGACCAAACCGGATACGGTCAGTGCACCCACTTGGACGAAGGTTGCCGAATCCAATATCACACAGACAGATGCAAAGATTGGTGCAAAGGTAACCTTTACATCTGCGGTGAAGTTTTCGGCAGGCGGTTTCTACATCGGTACGTCGGAAGGAAATCTGAAGAAGAACGCGTACCCGGATTCATCTACTACCAATGCGAAGTCGACAACGTTTACGTTCTTGATGAGTCAGTATAAGGAAACGCTGAAACCGAACACCAAGTACTATTATCAGATCTACGTAGTGGCAAACGGAAAAGAGTACAAGAGCCCTGTATATTCGTTCACGACCAAACCGAATCCGGTTGGAGCTCCCACATGGAGTATATCCGTTACCCCGGATTCCAAAGATGCGACGCTGAATGTCAAGGTTTCTTTTTCAAGTAAGTCGAAAGTAACAAGAGCGGGTATCTACTTCGGTACTGCCAAAGACAAACTTTCAAGTCTTGGTTCAATTTCGAATTCGAAGTTGGCGGCCACCAGCTATACGGCGTCGTTTACAATGAGTAGTTTTAAGAGAACATTAGAGCCGGGCACAACATATTATTATAAATACTATGTTGTAGTTGATGGAAAAACATATCATTATAGTCAGGTTTATTCTTTTACGACATCCCCCACCTGGACGAAAGTTACCAAGTCTTATGTCACGACAACAGATGCCAGAATCGGAGCCAATGTCACCTTTACTTCAAAGATGCAATTTTCTGTGGGCGGCTTCTATATCGGTACGTCGAAAGACAATCTGAAGAAGAACGCGAAAAACGATAAGACTACCACCAAAGCGAAGAACATAGAGTTTACCTTCGTGATGAGCAAGTATAATGTAATGCTCGAACCCAATACGACATACTATTATCAGATCTACGTAGTGGCAAACGGAAAAGAGTACAAGAGCCCAACATATTCGTTCACGACAGATCTGAGGCATAATGAAGCAACCCCAATCTATTTCCCGCTTCAGACCGAGAAGAACGGGAATGCACTATATTGGACGGCACTTACATATAATGGACATGGTGGAGATAATAAATCGGCGTATGCTGCAATTGATCTAAACTATGGTGAGGGAAATGCCGATAAGGGGCTAGAAGTTTATGCGATGGCTGATGGTGTAATTCACAGATATTTTCCAGAGAACGGTCAGATTACGATTAAATTCACGACACCTTTGATCACGACCAATGGAAAAAAATACACCACATGGTATGCAACCTATGCGCATATGACGGACATTCCCAAAGAATTCCAAATAAATAATGATAAGCAGAGTGGTAAAGTTGCAGTTAAAGCAGGGCAGCGGATCGGTAAAGTAGGAAATGTGTATGACGGTGAAGGAACAATATCACCGCACTTGCATATTTCTATTGGTAGTGGTAATAAAAAATCGTCTTGGTATCAGAAGATAGATCAAGCGAAAGCTATTTCACCGTACTATATTTGGTTCGTAGATAAAAATAAGAAAACTGTTAATGTGAACTTTTTCGCCTATCTTTATAAGTATGAAGCAGCGCTGTTAAACCGCATTATCAACAACCCACCGACTGGAAAATAATCGACCTCTCCAAACAGTGTAGGATCCCCTATAGTTACGGAAGTAACAGAATACGTGCTTGGAAGAGACTCTCTTCCAAGCCGTAAAAAAACAATGCCGATATCCTTTGGGATATCGGCATTACTTTATTCAATTTCCGCAACCACGTCGTTCATGTTGTACATTCCCGCGGGTTTGCCAATGACGTAAGCCGCCGCTCTCAGCGCACCGCTGGCGAAAACAGAACGGGAGCCTGCCGAGTGGGACAGGGTAACCACTCACTCAGCACCTGCACAAATGACACTGTGCTCGCCCACGATAGAGCCGCCGCGGATGGCGTGGATGCCGATCTCTTCCTTGGCTCTCTTCTGACGGACGGTGTGACGGTCGTAGGTATAAATGGGATCGTAGGGAACTTCTTCAGCAATGGCATCGGCGATCATCAGCGCAGTTCCGCTGGGCGCGTCCAGCTTGTTGTGATGGTGCGCTTCTACGATCTCAATGTCAAAATCCTCGCCCAGCATAGCCGATGCCTTGCGGCAAAGGGAGATGAGCAGATTGATGCCTACAGACATATTGCGGGAGAAGAATACGGGAATGGTCGCAGATGCTTCCTGCATCATGGCATTTTCCTCGGGGGTGTGACCGGTGGTGCAGATCACGATAGGCAGATGCTTGTCCTTGGCATAAGCGAGCAGCTCAGGCAGGGCAGAGTGATGGGAGAAATCCACGATCACATCAGCCGCCTCAGATACCTCTGCAATATGCTTGTACACAGGGGCACCGATGGCTTCCGCACCTTCGCCGGTGATATCAATGCCTGCAGTGAGGGTGAATTTGTCGTTTGCGCGGATCAGGTCAGCAGTAGCACGGCCCATTCTGCCGTTTGCACCGCAAAATAAAATACGGATAGGATTCATTTTTGTCCTCAATTCTAATTTATTTGGGGCTTTGCCCCAAACCCCATCCACTTTCTTGAAAGAAAGTGGAACAAAGAACTTCTGTAAAGCCCGGCAAATACTTGCCGGGCATGGTGGTATAGTATACTTTTAGATCAGCGCCAGCTTTTTCATCTCAGCCAGCAGTTTTTCGTGGTTAGCGTCTTCCATCTCGCAGAGGGGGAGTCTCAGCTCCTCGGTGCAGTAACCCATAGCAGCCATTGCATACTTAACGGGGATGGGATTGACCTCGCAGAAGAGTGCCTTGCAGAAGGGGATCAGCTTCAGCTGCAGAGCAGTTGCTTCCTTCACCTTGCCTTCGAACCACAGCGCGCAAATGTCGTGGGTTTCCTTGGGCATGGGATTGGCCAGAACCGAGATAACGCCCTTGCCGCCCAAAGAGAGAATGGGTAGGATCTGGTCGTCATTGCCGCTGTATACGTCGTAGCGGTCACCGAAAGTGGCCAGGATTTCAGCGATCTGGGAAATGTTTCCGGATGCTTCCTTGATGGCAACCATGTTTTCGCAGTCAGCCAAAGCCTTATAAACGGGCAGGGTGACGTTGCAACCGGTACGGGAGGGTACGTTATAAATAATGCAAGGGCAGTCAACTGCATCGTTGATCGCCTTGTAGTGTGCGATCAGACCCTTGACAGATGCCTTGTTGTAGTAAGGGGTAACCAAAAGCAGACCGTCTGCGCCTGCATCGGAGGCAAACTTGGACAGTTCAACGGCATACGCGGTATCGTTACTGCCGGTACCTGCGATGACGGGAACTCTGCCTGCTACTTTTTTAATGGCATATTCGATACAGCCGCGATGTTCTTCATCGGTGAGGGTAGAGCTTTCACCGGTGGTTCCGCAAATGACGATAGCATCGGTGCTGTTTGCGATCTGGAATTCGATCAGGTCTCCCAGCGCATCATAATCCACTGCGCCGTTTTTGAAGGGGGTAACAATGGCAACGCCGCTGCCGGTAAAAATTGTATTCTTTCTCATAATGGTAACCGTTCCTTCTGATTCTGATGAGAACTGTGTCTCAATTTAATGAATATTAAAAAAATGATTGCAATTTGCATTCAGATGTGGTACAATAGAAACATAGTTTTTATACCTATTGATACATCACTATAGTAGCACAAATGTGATATTTTGTCAAGGAGTTTTTATGATTTCCAACAATAAAAGTGCAACAAATCTGACCGTACATGATTTCTGGTACGATCTTCCCGAGGAGTTGATCGCTCAGGAGCCCTCTGCGGTGAGAGATCAGTGTCGTTTGCTGATTGCCGATAAAACCGAGAATAGTTTATCTCATCATATTTTTCATGAAATTATCAACTACCTGAATCCCGGAGATGTACTGGTCATCAACGATTCCAAGGTAATTCCCGCCCGCATGATCGGCAAGAAATCCGATTCGGGCATCGATATGGAAGTGCTTCTGCTCCGTCAATTGGAGCTGGATACCTGGGAAGCCCTGACCCGTCCCGGCAGACGTGCCAAGATCGGCACTACCATTGTATTCGGTGACGGACTCCTTCGTGCCGAGGTAGTGGATGTGGTAGACGGCGGAAACCGTATCCTGCACTTCACCTACGATAAATCCGAAGGGGACATCTACACCATTCTGGACCGCATCGGCAAAATGCCCCTGCCTCCCTACATCACCAAGCCTCTCACCGACAACGATCAGTACCAGACTGTCTATGCCCGTGAGCGCGGCTCTGCTGCCGCTCCTACCGCCGGTCTTCACTTCACCCCCGAGCTGTTGGAGGCGATCAAAGCAAAAGGTGTGCAGATCGCTCCCGTTATGCTCCATGTGGGACTGGGTACCTTCCGTCCCGTAAAGGTGGAGCGCATTGACGAGCATCTTATGCACAGCGAATTCTTCTCGGTGAGCGAGGAAAGCGCCGCGATCATCAATTCTGCCAAAGCCAATGGCGGTCGCATCATTGCGGTGGGCACCACCTCCTGCCGTGTATTGGAAAGCGCATCTGATGAAACGGGCATCGTTCATCCCATGCACGACGATACCCAGATCTTCATCTATCCCGGTTACCGTTTCAAGGCGGTGGACGCGCTGATCACCAACTTCCATCTCCCCGAATCCACTCTCTTGATGCTGGTTTCGGCACTCTCCTCCCGTGAATTTATGATGGAGGCGTACGAGGAAGCCATTCGGGAAAAATATCGTTTCTTCTCCTTCGGAGATGCGATGTTTATT
The DNA here is from genome assembly GCA_045645175.1 of Eubacteriales bacterium. GTDB lineage: Bacteria > Bacillota > Clostridia > Oscillospirales > CAG-272 > CAKSQF01. The sequence goes on from JAZRIH010000209.1 coordinate 4,805, forward strand.
CAATAATGAATTGTCAAGATAGGGGCGTTCTGTGAACGCCCCTATCGGATTACCGAAATCCGTGGCTGTATAAGATCGTTTTTTTGATCCATACTATCACTATCTCCAAAAGGAAAGGATGATAGTATGCAGGAATACGGATTTTATATCAAACGGGATCGCACTCCCGAACAGCCCGAATCGCCTAAAAACCATGTAATTACCGATCTGCCTGAAAAACAGCCTACCAAACAACCAAAGGATCTACCTTCTCCCAGACATCGTCCCGGTGAGCCGATTCTCTATGATCCGCCCATCGACAGCGGCAGAGATCGAATCCCTATGGTCGATCCCACATACAGCCCTCTTTCGGGAATGTCCATGAACGATCCCATGGAGCTGAAATAAACAAAGCCTGTTGCATCACATGGTGCAGCAGGCTGTTTCTGTGTGGGAATAAATGAGGAAAGCCCCGATCCCCTCTTGCAATTTGGGGGCAGATGGGGTATAATAGAGGTACTAACCAAAGGTAGGTGCATAGCATGAACGATCAACTGTTTGAAAAAGAGCTATCCAGAGAATACCCCTTCAAGGGCAAGATTTTTGATGTGGCGGTTTGCAAAGCCGAACTTCCCGACGGCACAGAAGTCCGCCGTGATGTGGTCTGCCATTCGGGCGGTGTCTGTGTAATTGCCATTGACGAGAACGGCATGGTCCCCATGGTGCGCCAGTATCGCTACGGCGTGGGATGCGTGACCTTGGAAATTCCCGCAGGCAAGCTGGAGGTGGGCGAAGATCCGCTGGAAGCGGTGAAGCGTGAGCTGTCCGAGGAGACGGGCTATACCGCCGATGAGATCGTTCCCCTGCACATCGACTATTCCTCTCCCGCGATTTTGTCCGAAATCATCTATATTTATCTCGCTCACGGACTCCACGGCGGCAAACAGCATCTGGACGAAGGCGAATTTTTGGAGATCGAGCGCTACCATCTGTCGGAGCTCGTGGATATGGTGATGGACGGCAAAATCACCGACGGAAAGACCCAGATCGCCATTTTGAAGGCGGCAAGAATGAAGGGAATCTGATATCAAGGGGAACTTTTTCAAAAGTTCCCCTTTTAACCCCTCAAAACTTTAGAAAATAACAAAATCCTCCCCTTGGGGAGCTTTCCATAAAGCAGGTTTTTACTTGCCGAAAAAGCAAAGGAGTACGAGCATTTT
>JAZRIH010000210.1:0-2698 GCA_045645175.1 Eubacteriales bacterium
GACAGAGTAGCCACTACATTTTCGGTAGAAAATTGTTCTGCGACCATTGCAGCTTCTGCACCGGAGCCGATGGTGGTGCATCCGACTACGCACTGCACGGGAGTGCCGTCAGGATATTTCAGAGTTGTGCTGATGAGATTAGCCGCTGCATGGGCAAGTCCCATAGTCTGATCTTCCAAACTTTCACGAACGCCGCCCCAACGACCGTCGATAACGGGGCGAATACCTATTTTGGGATATTTCATACTGTTTCTCCTATTTTGTTGATTTATGTAAGATTTTTTGAGTTTTCGGTTAAAGATTCCATTATTCAATTGTCATGTCGGATGCACGGTTGAGTACCGACAAATAAGCCTTGTAAGCATCATCAACAGCCTCATCAGGGCGGGGAAGATAGCGCAAAATTTTCTGTGTGTTTGCTACCAGTGCCCGTCCTTCCTCAAAGGAGGACATCGTACCGTTAGCAATCAACTGAATGATGATGTTGCCCAGAGCAGTTGCCTCCACAGGACCTGCAATGACTTCAATTCCTATGGCATCAGCAGTCATCTGACATAGCAGACCGTCTTTTGCACCGCCGCCCAACACGTGGAATGCGGTAAAGTTACGATGGGTGGTAATCGAAAGTTGCTCTAATGCATGGCGATAGGTCAGCGCCAAACTTTCATAAATACAGCGCATCACTTCTCCTACCGTATTGGGAATAGGCTGATTGGTTGCCTCACAGTAACGGCGGATGCGTCCGGGAATATCGCCCGGCGCAACAAAAATCGGATGATTCGGATCAATGAAGCTTCGGAATGCTTCTGCTTTCAAAGCTTCCCGTTCCAGATCCGCGTAAGAATATTCCGCTCCTTGGCGACGATATTCGCGGCGGCTTTCCTGAATCAGCCAAAGTCCGATAATGTTTTGCAGATAATTGATCTTGCCATTGGCACCCAACTCATTGGACAACTCTCGCTCACAGCTTTCAGCCGTGAGAATGGGAGCATCAAGCTCGGTTCCCAAAAGCGACCATGTTCCGCAGGAAACAAAAGCAATGTCACCCTTATCTTCGGCAACGGGAATCGCCGCAACCGCGCATTGGGTGTCATGTCCCGCCACAATACAGAGTGGTGTTCCATTAGCAGTATTTTGGCTGAAGGTTCCGCACTCAACAGGTGTTTGGAACAATTTCTCGGGAATTCCGAATTGTCTGAAGAGATCATAATCCCAATCGCCGGTGACAGGGTTCAGCATCTGAGAGGTAGATGCGATGGTTTTCTCGGTGTGCATACTGCCCGTAAGGGAATATGCCAATAAATCAGGAATGAACAGAAGATGAGCGGCACTGTCTAACAGTGCAGGATCCTCTTGCTTTAATGCAAGCAGCTGGAACAAGCTGTTGATGGAAATAATCTGATTGCCTGTTCGACGATATAGTTCCTCAGCAGGAATCGTTTCAAGTGTTTGGGCAATAACGCCGTCGGTACGGGAATCACGATAGTGAACAGGCAGACCCATCAATTGTCCGTTTTCGTCCAAAAGACCAAAATCCACGCCCCATGTATCAATGCCAATGCTGTCAACTGTGCCTGCTTTTTCGATACCATTGCGGATCTCGGTAAGCAAAGCAGGGAAGTTCCAACAAAGATGTCCGCCATCCATAATTGGATTGTTCTCAAATCGATGGACTTCTTCGCAGGTCAGAGTGCCGTTTTCGTAGGTGGCTTTGATGGCACGTCCGCTGGATGCACCAAGATCGAAAGCCAATACAGTAGTTTTATTTGACATCTTTGTCACCTTATCGATCGGTCGGCTCGTCAGAGGGACGATCGAACTTTTTGTAACCGGGATGGCGTCCTGTAATGCGATAGAAGGCACGCAGATCAATCAGCTTGTTGATGTTCTCTCTGCTGATATCATAGCTGCCGCCCAAAATGATGGCATTGATGGTGATCTTTGCCCACAGCTCCAAGCTTTCCATACGGTAGAAAGCGGTGATAAGATCGCTGCCAACCGTCAGTGCGCCGTGGTTTTCAAGAAGCAGTACATCATGTTCATCCAGATAAGGCTCAATTGCATCGGGCACTTCGTGGGTGCTGGGAGTGCCGTAAGGGGTTACGGGAACAGCGCCGATCGCCGCAACATCTTCGATCATGTTGTACATATCCATGGGACGGTGTGCAACCGCAAAACCGGTTGCAGCAGGGGGATGTGCATGAATGACGGCCTTTACATCATCGCGCTTTTCGTAACAACGCAGATGCATCTTCAGCTCGCTGGAAGGACGCAGACCTTCAGGTGCTTCCAGAATTTCACCGGTAGTGCTGACACGGATCAGTTTATCGGGGGTAATAAAGCTTTTGCTCATGCCGGTAGGGGTTGTGATGAGCGTTCCGTCTTCCAGCATCACAGACACATTGCCGTCATTGGCGGCAACCCAACCAAGCTGCCACATCTTGTGGCATATGTCACAGATTTGATCTTTGATTTCAGAGATAGTCATAGTTTGTTTGGCTTCCTTTAAGTATGGAGTATCAATATTCCTATTGTAGCAAATTCTACGAAAAATGCAATAGGTTTCGTGAATTTTGTAAATAAATTTAACAAATTCGAAATATTGTGAAAGCATGAAAAAACAAAATGTTAACAGAGGAGGAAAGTTCCTCCGCTGTTTTATATAATCGTATTGAAAGGAAAAAGATTTTATGATATA
>JAZRIH010000211.1:0-1696 GCA_045645175.1 Eubacteriales bacterium
GTATCTCTTGCGGGGTGGTTTTCGGGAATGTTCAGCTTCTGGAAGTTGTAGGTGTCGTACTCTACTTCGGGACCTTCTGCGATGGTAAAGCCCATAGAGCGGAAGATCTCGCAAAGAGTTTCCTCAACCTGATCCAGAGGATGGCGCTTGCCTACGGGGAAGGTTACGCCGGGAGCGGTTACGTCGATAGTTTCCTCCATCAGACGCTTTTCCAGAGCGATCTTCTTCAACGCTTCTCTCTTTTCAGCGATCTCTTCTTCGATAGATGCACGGATTTCGTTAGCCAGCTGACCGACTACGGGACGCTCTTCTGCGGAGAGCTTACCCATTCCGCGCAAAACTGCGGTGAGGGCGCCCTTTTTGCCCAAAAATTCGACACGGACCTGCTCCAGAGATGCTTCGCTGTCAACGGCAGCGAGCTTCGCAGAGGCATCCGCTTTGATCTGCAACAACTGTTCTTTCATGTTTTTCTCCTTTTATTGTATAAGGGATAATTTTTGTATGAAACGCAAAACAAAAAACTCCCGCCCTGTCAATACAGAAGGTTGTACGATTAATCTCTGCTTCCTCCGGACCACCAACCCCATTCCTTGGCTGGTTGCGGTGAAAGAGATATATGCAACAATCTGTGCAGTTGTAACTGCTTTTCAGGGTGAGAGCAAAAGCTTCACGGTACCACCTGATCCATCCCGCTTTCATAAAACGGAATCTCGACGCTTTTAACGGGGCGAACCGTACAAGGCTACTCTCGGGGGGATTTGACCTTGTCTGCTCCTCGGGGAAATGCGATTTTGCAGGGGCATTGCTCGTTTTCAGCCTGTGACGAGCATTCTCTGTCTGTCCGTGATTGCAAAAAAGCCGACCGAATCATGGCATTTCATACTATACCTTCCTATTATAATCCCGCAAAATGAAAAAGTCAATCATTTTTGCAAAAAAATCTTTACTTTTTTTCGATTGTGGTGTACAATATAGGTGAATTGGCTTTCACTATTCAAATTGGAGGTTGTTTTATGGAACACGATTATATACTGTTTGATCTGGACGGCACGTTGACCGAGCCTGCCGAGGGCATTACCAACTCGGTTTGCTATGCCCTGAAAAAATTCGGGATCGAATCCAAGCCCGAGAATGAACTGCGCTTTATCGGTCCTCCCTTGCACAAATCCTTCCAAATGTTCTACGGCATGAGCGAGGAGGATTCCTTCAAGGCGGTGGACTATTACCGTGAATATTTCGCTCCCAAGGGAATCTTTGAAAACCGTCTGTACGACGGCATTCCCGAAGCACTGGATCGCTTGATTTTCAAGGGCTATACCTTGGCGGTGGCATCCTCTAAGCCCGAGGTTTATGTGAAACAGATTTTGGAGCATTTCGGTATCGCCAATCGCTTCGAAGTGGTCGTGGGCAGTGAGCTCAACGGCGATCGCACCGATAAGGCTGAGGTGATTGCAGAGGTACTGGCGCGCTTGGACGCAGTTCCTGAGGAGTGCTGTATGATCGGTGACCGTTCTCACGATATTGAGGGCGCACACAAGTGCGGTATGCTTGCCGCAGGCGTTTTGTGGGGATACGGCTCCAAGGAAGAGTTTGCCAAAGCGAAGGCAGATGCGGTGTTTACCAGCATCGAGCAGATGGTAAGATTTTTCTGAGGAGAATCGGTATTGCACGATAGCGGCGGGAGCGCCCCCCTACC
>JAZRIH010000212.1:0-3068 GCA_045645175.1 Eubacteriales bacterium
TGCCTGTGATCAGTTTTATTCGAACCCAGAAAATGCAAAGTGCGGCTCAGGTATTGATACATACAACTCGTACCATCGACGAAATTGCGGAAGAATTCGGTTATGAGAACGAAAGCAAGTTCTCTGCCGCATTTAAAAAAATTATGGGAGATCCTCCCGGGATGTATCGTAAAGAACACTCAAAGGTAAAAATTATATAACTCATGAACAGGGACGTTTCCTTTTGGATCGTTCCTGTTTTCTTTTGGGCTATATTCGCATTGCAACGGAAGGGCGTTGTTTTTCGGAGTCATACCATATTTTTTTGGAGTGGAAACAGCACGATTTGGGTGTTGTGAAATCAGGGAAAACAGGTATAATTTTCCTTGTTCGCTGGCAAGCGGACGTTATTAACAATATTTAGTTAGCCTTTGCTAACTTCTTGGGAAGGGTGTGCGTTATGATAAAGAAACATTTATCATCGATACTCCTCGGAACCGCACTTTTGATCATTTCCATTCTGTCGCTTTTTATCGGTGTGATGGATATTGATTTGAAGGCGCTTCTTTCCGGTGGAAATGGAATGGAACTGAACATATTCCTGCTGGCCAGAATTCCAAGACTGCTCGCTATTTTGTGTACCGGTGTGGGAATGAGTGTTGCAGGACTGATCATGCAGCAGCTATGCATGAATAAGTTTGTATCTCCCAGCACTGGCGCAACGATTCAGTCGGCACAGTTTGGTATTTTACTGTCGCTGGTATTTCTTCCTGCCATCGGATTGTGGGGCAGGATCCTGCTGGCTTTTACAATGTCAATTCTGGGAACCTGGATTTTCGTGTGGTTTGTTCAGAAAATTCAATTTAAGAGCACAGTCCTGGTTCCCTTGATCGGAATTATGTTTGGAAATGTCCTGGGTGGTATCACAAGCTTCATCGCATACAAGTTTGAGGTAACGCAGCAGCTGTCCACTTACTTTGTTGGTTCCTTTGCCCTCATCATCAAAGGCAACTATGAATTGGTGTGGCTTGCGGTTCCATTGGTTATCCTCGCATTTATCTTTGCCAATTACTTTAACATTGTAGGTATGGGTAAAGATTTTTCCCAGAATCTTGGTGTGAACTATAAGCTGGTTCTGTTCTGCGGCCTCACGATTGCATCGATGATCACGGCGAGTATCGTCACAATTGTCGGCCAGATCTCTTATATCGGCTTGATCGTCCCCAATATCGTTGCGATGTTTAAGGGGGACAAGATCAAAGGAACCTTGGTAGATACCGCTTTGCTGGGTGCTCTGTTTGTACTGATCTGCGACATAATCGCACGCAGCGTGATCATGCCTTACGAACTACCCATCGAATTGATCGTGGGTATCATTGGCAGCGTGATGTTTATTGCAATGCTGATCTATAAGCTGAATCTCGGCAAAAAAGCCATTCGTTTGGGCAAAGCAAAGGAGGGATCTTGTTGTGGATAATGGGGCAAAAATGATTCGCACGAAGGCATACCCCACCCCGGCACAGAAGGCCAATGTGCAAAATCTGATCGTTCTTACCTTAATTGTAATTAGCGCATGTGCAGCATTCCTGCTCATCAATGCTTACCCCGAAAAGCCGAAGTTGTTTCGGTATATCCTATCTCTGCGTATTCCGACTCTGGCAGTTATGATGATTGCCGCATTTTCCATTGGCTGTGCTTCCCTTGTTTTTCAGACGATCATCAATAACCGTATCGTGACCCCCTGCCTGCTTGGCATGAACTCCATGTACACCTTGGTACATACTGCGGCTGTTTTTGTGGTGGGTTCCGGAAGTGTTCTTGCAACAAATGCCAATCTGTCTTTTGGCATCGACCTGCTTGTGATGTCTATATCTGCAACCTTTGTCTACTCCTATATGTTCAAAAAGACCGGCAACAATGTGCTTTATGTGTTACTTATTGGCACGGTACTGTCTTCTTTCTTTGGAAGTATTCAATCCACCATGATTCGTGTGATGGATCCCAACGAGTATGACACGCTGCTGACCACGCTGGTTGCCGACTTCAATAACGTCAATGCGGAAGTCATTGTCTTTTCGCTGCTGATTCTGACCGCATTGACTGCCTTCCTACGGAAAGATTTGATGCTTCTGGATGTGATTACCTTAGGTAAAGATCAGGCCATTAACCTTGGTGTGGACTACGACCGAACCGTACGCAGACTTCTTCTGGGCGTTGTGCTTTGCATTGCCGTTGCAACAGCAATGGTTGGCCCGATTTCGTTTCTGGGTCTGATTATTGCAAACCTTGCAAGACAGTTCTTGAAAACTTATCGTCATGTTGAGCTGATTGTTGGTTCTGCTTTGATGGGTATGCTGGCGATCATCACTGGACAGTTGATTTCTCAACATGTGTTCAGCTATGCGGTACCCATCAGCACCTTTATCACCATTGGCGGCGGTATTTACTTCCTCTACCTGCTGCTGTTTAAGAAAGGAGGAATTTGATCGTGAACATCATTGATCTGATGAAAGATTATGACGGAAAAAAGGTTGTGGATTCCGTCAGCTTTGAAATTCCCAAGGGAAAGGTTTTGTCTCTGATCGGTCCCAACGGTGCCGGTAAATCCACGGTGATGGGTATGATTTCCCGCCTGATTGCAAAGGATTCCGGCATGATCCATTTTGAAGACAAAGACCTGTCCAAATGGAACAGCAAGGAACTTGCAAAAAAGCTTTCCATTCTGACCCAGCACAACAACATTCAGATGAAGCTCACCGTCCGGGAGCTGGTGGCATTCGGCCGATTCCCTTACTCCGGAAATCATCTGACGGCAGCAGATCACGAGATGATCGACAAGGCCATCGCATACATGGAATTGCAGGATTTTGAGGATCGTTTCATCGACGAATTGTCCGGTGGACAGCGCCAGCGTGCTTATATCGCCATGGTGATTGCACAGGATACCGAGTATGTCCTTCTGGATGAGCCCACCAACAACCTGGATATTTATCATGCATCCAATCTGATGCGTACCGTTCGCCGTCTGTGCGATGAGCTGGGAAAAACGGTGATTCTGGTTCTGCATGAGATCAACTATGCTTCTTTCT
>JAZRIH010000213.1:0-3713 GCA_045645175.1 Eubacteriales bacterium
AAAGAACTTCTATAACAGGGCGGCAAATACTTGCCGCCCTGTTTTTTTTGTGAAGCACAGTTTTGCTATGCATAGATAAATCATACAAATTATTGTCTAAATCCACAAATCATCTCCCCATTTACTTTGGGATTCGATGATTGCTCTTGGCGCTCGAGAACAGCCCAAAGTGCATATATATATATATACATGCTCGCCTTTCTCCTGAAACTGAAAACTTTGTAAATTTTATGTCAAATTTACAAATCACAACCATTGTGCAAAATCTCTATGCGCCCCATTTGACAATTCTCCGCCGAAATGCTATAATGCAACCAACAATTCCATTTCAGGAGGTTCAATCAATGAAATTGAACAGAAAATCATGCCGTTGGATCGCGCTGGGCCTGCTGGGCGCAATGCTCACCGGATGCACAGGCACTCCCACCGAAACCACCGTTTCCACCACCCCCGCAGCTACGACTGCTCCGGAACCCGACAATAACGAGCCTCAGGCATGGAAGGATGATAACGTGCTTAGAATCTTGACCATCGGAAACAGCTTCTCCGACGATACCATGGAGTATATCTACCAGATCGCACAAAGCGCAGGCGTTGAGAATGTCGAACTGGGCAACCTTTATATCGGCGGTTGCACCCTCAACACCCACGCAACTCACGCACAGCGTGACGGTGCCGCTTACGAATACCGCACCAACACCAATGGTTCCTGGAGAACTCAGAGGAGCACCAAAATGAGCACCGCGCTCACTTCGAAAAATTGGGATTTCATCTCCCTGCAGCAAGCCAGCGGTAGCAGCGGTGTAGAATCTACCTATTCCAAGCTGCCCGAGCTGATCACCTATGTAAAGTCCCTTGCCAATCCCGAAGCCAAGCTGGTTTGGAATATGACTTGGGCATATCAGCAGAATTCTACCCACGAGGAATTCCCCAAGTACGACAAGGATCAGACCACCATGTACGAAAAGATCCTGAATGCTGTGGAAACGCAGGTAAAGACTCAGCCTGATATCACCATGGTCAGCCCCACCGGTACTGCCATTCAGAATGCCCGCACCTCCTACGTAGGCGATACCCTCACCCGTGACGGCTATCACCTTTCCATGGATCTGGGCAGATACATTGCAGGACTTACCTTCTTCCATCAGCTCACCGGTGTTTCCATTGAAAACGTGAACTTTGCCCCCAGCGGCATCAGCGAATCTTTGCAAAAAATCGCCATCGAATCTGCAATGAACGCAGTAAAGTCGCCTACCAAGGTGACCAATTCCCAGTACACCGAAGAACCCGGCTTTGATTACAGCAATTACACCAAGATGGAACTGTCTTGGACTCCTCTGGGCTATTGGAACTCTACCGATGCCACTCTGCACCATCAGGTCAACACCACCGCAGGCAACAGCAAGCAGTTCTACGCATCTGCACAGTACACCCCCGATGACATTCCCGTAGGCAGTATCATCGAAGTAGCCAACGGCTGGCAGTACCGTCCCGAGGCATGGAAGAGCGAGGGTAAGCAAAACAGCCGTCCCGACAACGTATCGGTGAAACAGATTGTGGTAACCGAAGAATGGTGGGGAGATTACACCCATCGTGCGTTTAATCTGTCCAAGTCGGGCACTCCCTCCTTGGAAAACGCAGCTGACGAGATCGCAAGCGCTCTTACCATCTGGATTCCCAAAACCCACGGCTACACCAAGCTGGAGATGTCCTGGACTCCTTTGGGCTACTGGAACTCTACTGACGCAAGTTTGCACCATCAGATCAACACCACCGCTGGCAACAGCAAGCAGTTCTACGCATCTGCGCAGTTTACTCCCGAGCAGATTCCCGTAGGCAGTATCATCGAAGTAGCCACCGGCTGGCAGTATCGTCCCGAGGCATGGAAGAGCGAGGGTAAGCAAAGCGGCCGTCCCGACAACACTTCGGTTGCCTTTGTAGAGGTTACTGCAGAATGGTGGGGCGATTACACGCACCGTGCGTTCAACCTTTCCAAGCTGGGGCTTCCCTCTTTGGATGGCGCAGAAGGCGAAATCGCAGGTGCCTTCACTATCTGGATTCCCAAAAACTGAATTTCCTGAAAAAGAAGGGCACGCTAAGTGCCCTTCTTTTTTGCCTTCCATCCGGTTCTGCAGGGAGAATGGTTACTCTCTGCCCAATCTTTTCGTCAAAAACCACAAATACTGCATTTACTCTTGATTTTCCTATCCTCTCGGTGTACAATAGAGATAATATTCACATTCCATCGGAGGAAATAACTATGACCGCTGAAAAAATCATGCAAATCATCCGTGACACCGCCTACGTCCGTACCGGCGGCAGTGACGAAGAGCTTGCTTGCGCTAATTATCTGAAAAACGTGGCTGACGAACTAGGTATCCCTGCTCATCTGGAGGATTTCCCCGTTGGCATGGCAACTGTAAAAGATGCCCATCTCTACATCGACGGTGAAGAAATCGTTTGCAAGGGCTACATGGGTGCAGGCACTGCCACCGTAGAAGCTCCCCTCTTTTATCTCACCTCCACCGATCCCTACTCCCTTTCTCAGATAAAGGGCAAGATCGTGCTGGCAGAAGGCCGTCTGGGTCATTGGACCTACCGTGACGTGGTGGAAAAGGGTGCCGTTGGCTTTATCAGTTATGACGGTCACGTCAACTACGCTGACGAAGACATCGACAATCGCGAGCTTCGTCCTCAACTGTGGGAAGGCATCGCTAAACTCCCCGGTGTAAACATCAACGTAAAGTCTGCTATCAAGATTGTTGAATCGGGTGCCAAGATCGCCAAGATCGTGTTGGAGCAGGACGAATTTGAGGGCAAATCCCATAACGTGGTGTTCGATCTCCCCGGTGAAATCGAGGACACCATCGTCTTCACCGCTCATTACGACTCCACTTCCCTTTCTCAGGGCTCTTACGACAATATGTCGGGCACCGTTGGTCTGCTTGCCATGGCGGATTATTTCAAAACTGCTCCTCACCGCTATTCCATGCGCTTTGTCCTGTGCGGTAGCGAAGAAAGAGGACTTTTGGGCTCCAAAGCATTTGTTGCCGCTCATGAAGATGAGATCTCCAAGTTTGCGCTGAACATCAATCTGGACATGATCGGCTCGATCATGGGCAAGTTTATCGGCGTCTGCACCTGCGAGGCAGATGCGGTATCCTACATCAAGTACATGGGCTATGAGCTGGGCTTCCCCGTAGCCACCCGTCAAGACGTTTATTCCAGCGACTCCACTCCCTTCGCTGACAAGGGCGTACCTGCCATTTCCTTTGCCCGTATTGCACCTACCAATACGGCAACCATCCACAACTGCTACGACACCCCCGCTATTCTCTCGGGCGAGCAGATGGTGAAGGACATCGAATTCATTCAGGCGTTTGCGTCGAGAATGGCCAATGCGGTATTTATGCCCATTGAAAAGAAGATGCCCGACAACATGAAGGAAAAACTGGATAAGTATCTCACCAGAAAGAGATAAGTTATAATAGTAACACCCCGACCGATGGTCGGGGTGTTAGTTTATCTGCGGATCCGCTTGCAACGGTGCGTGCGGAGCAGATTGAGCAAGTAAATTGCCTTTGGGGATGTGTCCTCTTTAAAACTGATCACCGATTCTGCCTCATCCGCAAAGCAAATTTCGATATCAAAGGATCTCACCTTGCGGCTCCCCGAGCGGGTGGTAACCGTGTATTGCTCCCACCCCGGCCAAT
>JAZRIH010000214.1:0-8585 GCA_045645175.1 Eubacteriales bacterium
CGCCCCCTCTACCCTCGCTCATATCGAGGATCACCCCCTACTTTTCCAGATGGGGCTCCACGGACCCGATCTTCTCTTTTATTATATGCCGGTCCTGTCCACTCCTTTAGGAAAGCTTGGCTACTCCCTCCACCACCACACCGGCAGAGAGGTACTCTCTGCGATGCTGAACGCCGTGGATCATCTCCCCGATGACAAGCAGGATGCCGCCCTCTCCTACACCTTAGGCTTTGCCTGCCACTATCTGCTGGACAGTATCTGCCATCCTTATGTCTATCAGCTGATCAAATCCGAAAAAAGTGATCATTGCACCATCGAAGCCCAAATGGATTTCTGGCTCATGGAAAAAGACGGCTCCGCCCCCTTGGAAACCGATTCGGTTTCTCATCTTGCAGGAATGACCGCCGAAGAGTTTGATGTCATTGCACGGCTCTTTGCCGCCCTCTCCAAAATCGACTCCCCCGACACGCCCCTGAAGGCACGCCCCCGTCAGATCGCCTCTGCTTATCGTACCATGCAACGGCTTTGCCACATTTTCGGCTCCCGTCACGGCATCGTCCGCCTATTTGCTAAAATCGGTTTGCTGATTTCCGGCACTTATGAAAAGCGAAAGGGCATGATCTTCACCAAATCCGCCGATCCCGCTTTTTACGGTTGTAACGAGCACATGATGACGTTGTTACAAGCCGCCGCAAAAGAAGCTCCCATTTTACTGGAGAGCATCTGCCGACGCGATTTCTCCCCTCGCTTCGACCACACTTTTGAGGGCTGACGCCCATCTTCCCCGAATCAATCCGTTCTGTGAGAACGGTGATTAAAATAATCTTGGAGGTTCAGAATCAAGAGAATTCTGATAACAGACATGAAACTCACATCAATTGAGAAAAAATGGATCTGGTACGACATCGGCAACTCCGCATTCGTACTGCTGATGGCGACCATCGTTCCCATCTACTTCAAGGGCGCCATTGCCGCACACATGAACGCCGACGATTCCACCGCCATTTACAGCTACGCACTCTCCCTTTCCACTCTGATCGTAGCGATTCTGGGTCCCATCTTCGGTACAATGGCTGACTTCAAGGGCTATAAAAAGCCTTTGTTCGCTGTTTTCATGGGCTTGGGCGTTTGCGCTACCGCCGCACTGGCATATCCCTCTCCCGTCGCCATCTTCCTTGGCTTGATCGTTGCCGCAAAGGTTGGTCTCCACGGCAGCAACATCTTCTATGATGCCATGCTGGTAGACATCACCGACGACGAGCGCATGAACCGCGTTTCCACTCTGGGTTACGCATGGGGCTACATCGGAAGCTGCATTCCCTTCGTAGTGAGCTTGTTGCTGGTACTGTTCAACAAGCAGATCGGCATTTCCATGACCCTGGCTATGGTCATCGCATTCCTGCTCAACGCCATCTGGTGGCTCTGCTGCTCCCTGCCCCTGCTCTTCGCTTACAAGCAGAAGCACAGCCTGCCCCGCGGCAAATCTCCTTTCATCGACAGCTTTAAGCGTCTGTCCCGCATTTTCAGCGAAATGCGCACCCAGCCTGCGATCTTCATCTTCCTGCTGGCCTTCTTCTTCTACATCGACGGCGTTTATACCATCATCGAGATGGCAACCGTTTACGGCTCCGACATGGGCATCGACTCCAACGGTCTGCTGGGCGCATTGCTGGTCACCCAGATCGTGGCATTCCCCTCTTCCATTGTATTCGGACGTTTGTCTACTAAGATCTCCTCTCTGAAGCTGATTCCCATTTGCGTTGCTTGCTATACCGGCATCGCCCTCTTCGCACTGGGTCTGGATCAGGTTTGGGAATTCTACTTCCTGGCAATCTGCGTAGGTCTGTTCCAGGGCGGCGTACAGGCACTTTCCCGTTCTCACTTTGCTTCCATCATTCCCAAGGAAAAATCGGCTGAATATTTCGGCATTTACGATATTTTCGGCAAAGGTGCCACCTTTACCGGTACTCTGCTCATGGGTCTGTCCACCACCATCTTCGGCACCTCCAAGGCAGGCGTTGCCGCAATCGCAGTCATGCTGGCAGTCGGTCTCGGCATCTTCTTCGTTCATGTGAAGTTTTTGAAAAAAGCTAACTGATATTCTATCTCTACTTACGGCGGCTTATATTAAGCCGCCGTTTCCCAAATCTGAAAGGAGACTATCCTATGTTATTGGCTACCCAAACCTCCTATCTGACCAAGCTTTACGACGAGCGCACCGCTATTCGGATGCTGGCTGAGGCAGGCTATGACGCAATCGATTTTTCCATGTTCCATCTTACCGAAGGCTACGATCACATTCTGGTATCCGATAATTGGAAAGAAGAAGCCAAATCTCTGCGAGCTTACGCCGATTCTCTTGGCCTTCCCTTTATTCAAGGTCATGCGCCCTTTTCCTTCCGCGACCGTACTCCCGAGGGATGGAAGAATCACAACTTCGCTCGTACGGTGCGCGCCATTGAAATTGCAGGCGTGCTGGGGATTCAAGAGCTGGTAGTCCATCCCCTTCAGTTTCTTCCTTATAAACAAAATGCCGCCACCCTCCACGATTACAACATGGAGTTCTTCCGGACATTAAGCCCGTATGCCAAGGAAGCAGGGGTACGAATCTGCTTGGAAAATATGTGGCAGAGAAATCCCAAGCGGGGCAATCTCATCACCCACAGCACCTGTTCCCGCGCCGAGGAGGCTGCCGCATGGGTGGACGAGCTGAACGATCCCGACACCTTCGGTTATTGCCTTGATCTGGGACATTGCGGACTGGTAGAACTGGATGCCGCCGAGGAGATCCGCAAGCTGGGACATCGCATTACCGCACTTCACGTGCATGACAACGATTTTATGACAGATCAGCATATCCTTCCCTATCACGGCAATGCCGATTGGAAAGCAATCCTGTCAGCCCTCAAGGAAGTAGGCTACAAAGGTCCCTTCACCTACGAAGCCGACATCTTCCTTGCCAAGACCCCTGCCCCTCTTCTGCCCTTTGCCTTAAAGTACATGGTGGAATTGGGACGGTATATGATCGACCAAATCGAACGCTGATCTCCCCTGCCGCAGGCTATCCACACAGCCTGCGGCAGTTTTTAGTTTGCAAAATGAAAAATATTTTTTCTATTATGTAAAATATACTTGACATTTTGTAATCTGTATGCTACAATGAAAGCACAAGGAGGGATGCATATGAAAAACAAGCGATTGAAGATCGCCCGCATCGAACGGGATATGTCCCAAGACGATCTGGCTACCGCCGTAGGCGTGACCCGTCAAACCATCGGCGCAATCGAAAACGGAAGCTATAATCCAACCCTGAAGCTGTGTATTGCCATCTGTAAGGCAACCGGAAAAACATTGAACGATTTATTTTGGGAGGAAGAAACCAATGAAGAACAATAACCCCAAGCCGATCCAAGCAATGGATGAAAGACAAAAATCTATCACACAAAAGGCAATCTGCAACGCTTTTTTCTTTTTGATCGCCTGTATGTTTGTCGCCACGATCTATCGCGTTTCCACAACCGGTGATTGCGGTTGGGAGCTCTTCGGCATTTTCGGTGCCGCGTTGGTGATTCTGATCTCTCGACGAGTGATGGGGGATATCGAACAGCCCCTGGACATCCGAAATCGCCCTCTCCCCACCGGAAATACCAAATCCGAAAAACTCGCCCGCATTCGCAACTACCTGGCCGGCAGCAGCCTCTTCGGCGCCGCTTGCGCTGTGGGTGACATTCTGTTGGTGTCGTTTGGCGAAAACGAAGTCAGCGAATACGAATTGGCAGAGCTCATCTTCCCTTCGCTCAGCAAGGAACTCACCATCGCCCTGACCGCCCTGATCGCATTTGCAGTATCTTTTCTGCTCTCCTATCTGTTCGACTATTGCATCGGCGAATTTTACACGCTGAAGCGTTACAACAAAATGCTCCGCCAATTGGAAGCCGACGACGAAGAAATTTAACGCAGTTAATCCCCTTGAATGCCCCACGCATCCAAGGGGATCTTTCATTGTGTTTTTGCACAAGCCAGCCTTTATATTTTTGTTAGTTTCATCAAACAATCCATTGACATTCTTGCAAAACGGTGCTATAATACAGAATTGTTCCATCATATATTTATATAGCATTCTATATAAACATTTTTCGAAAGAAGGCGTATTTATGTCCACTGCAACGATATTCATCAGTCTTTCGGTTGCTCTCCTTTCGGGTCTGATCCTCTCCCGACTGGCAAAGCTGCTGAATCTTCCCGCCGTTACCGCATATCTGGTAGCCGGCATCCTTATCGGTCCCTTCCTGCTCGGCGCATTCGGAGTAAATGGTTTGGGATTCACCTCCCTTCATCAGGTTGAGAGTTTTTCCATCCTCTGCGATTTGGCTCTCGGCTTCATCGCCTTCGAAATCGGTAACGAATTTCGTCTTGCACAGTTGAAGCAAATCGGCAAACAAGCAACCGTCATCGGCATTCTCCAGGCAGTTGTTACTACTCTGCTGGTAGATGGCGTTCTCATTGCCCTCCACTTTGCAATGCCCGAGATCCTGCCCCTCCCCGTTGCCATCGTACTGGGCGCTATCGCCTCCGCAACCGCTCCCGCCGCTACTCTGATGGTTGTAAAGCAGTACAAGGCAAAGGGTCCCCTGACCACCATCCTGCTTCCCATCGTTGCCCTGGACGACGCAGTTGGTCTGGTGCTGTTCGCAATCTCCTTCGGTATCGCGCGTGCACTGAGCGCAGGCGAAGTAAGTATCCTGTCCATCGTACTGGAGCCTATCATTGAGGTAGTTCTCTCCATCGCTTTGGGCGCAATCATGGGCTTTGCCTTCAACTTTATGGAACGCTTCTTCCATTCCCGTTCCAAGCGTCTTGCGGTTTCGGTTGGTTTCGTACTGGTCACCGTAGGCATCTCCTCTCTCACCTTCCATGTAGCCGGCATCCACATCGCATTCTCCTCTCTCCTTTCCTGCATGATGCTGGGTACGGTATTCTGCAACATCTGTGACTTCTCTGAAGAGCTGATGGATCGTATCGACCGTTGGACTGCTCCTCTGTTTATCCTCTTCTTCGTCCTCAGCGGTGCAGAGTTAAATCTCGGCGTATTTGCAAACTGGATTATCGTCCTGATCGGCGTGGTTTATATTCTTTCCCGCTCTGCAGGCAAATACTTTGGCGCATTCTGCAGCGCAAAGATGAGCAAATGCGAGCCCAACATCGTAAAATATCTGGGCATCACCCTGCTTCCTCAGGCAGGCGTTGCCCTGGGCATGGCATCCAAGGCATCTTCTGCCGCAACCGGCATCCCCGGCGGCGAGCTGGTACTGAACATCACCCTTTTTGCTGTACTGGTTTACGAGATCGTTGGTCCCTTCCTCACTAAGATTTCTCTTACCAAGGCAGGCGAAATCATTCCCGAGGGCAGAGTCAGCGCCCGTCACGAGCATGCCAAGAAGATGGCCGCAGCAAAGGCTGCAAAAGAAGGTCATGGCGGCATTCACGGACTGCTCCATCCTTTTAAGAAATAACAGCAAATCCCCTACTGCTTAACGGCAGTAGGGGATATTTATTTTATCGATCAGATCGGAAGGAATCCATTTTCAGAAAACACGCACTATAACAACAAAAAACCGAACCCATGTGGGTTCGGTTTTTTATAAAAGTTTTATCAAAATTACTTGATTTCAACTTCTGCGCCTGCAGCCTTGAGAGCCTCAGCAACCTTGTCAGCTTCGTCCTTAGAAATTGCTTCCTTGATAGCCTTGGGAGCGCTTTCAACCAGATCCTTAGCGTCCTTCAGACCCAGACCGGTCAGCTCACGAACTGCCTTGATAACGTTCAGCTTGGAGCCGCCAACAGCCTTCAGGATAACGTCGAATTCGGTCTTTTCTTCAACGGGAGCAGCTTCTGCTGCGGGAGCGCCTGCAACTGCAACTGCGGTTGCGGATACGCCGAACTCTTCTTCCAGAGCCTTAACCAGCTCAGCCATCTCCAGGATGGTCAGGGACTTAATTTCATTAAACAGATTAGTAATCTTCTCGGATGCCATTTTTGTTTCCTCCAATTATTAAGATTATGTCGATTCAATCGACTGCGGATCAATGCCGCATATTTAACACGGAGCGTTTCCCTTCTCCGCCAAGGGTGTGTAGCCCGCTATGCTACTAAACCGTATCGGTTTCTTATGTCAAAACAAACTCGCGTTGAGCTTATTCTGCAGCGGGAGCCTCCTCTGCGGGGCCGTTTTCCTTGTCGATGATCGCCTGCAGGACCATAGCCAGTTTGCTTACGGGGCTCATCATGCCACCGAGAATCTTGCCAACCAGTACGGGCTTTGCGGGAATTGCAGCCAGTGCGTTAACACCTTCAGCGTCGAGAACGCCGCCGTCAACGAAACCACACTTGATTTCGAAAGAAGGGATCTTGTCTGCGTATTCCTTCATGATCTTAGCAGCTGCTACCTCGTCAGTATTAGACAGAGCAATAGCGGACATGCCTTCCAGGTAAGACTTAACGTCGTAGCCTGCGTTCTGGCAAGCCATACCGGTGAGGGTATTCTTGTAAACCTTGTAGTCTACACCTGCTTCACGGAGTGCCTTACGGAGAGCGGTATCGTTTTCAACGGTAATACCCTGATAGTTAACGATAACACCTGCCTTAGCATTCTGGATCTTCGCGGTCAAATCAGCAACGATCGCTTTCTTCGATTCCAAAACCTTTGCGCTGGGCATTTGGTTTCACCTCCAAATAAAAAATTCCTCTGTACGGACAGGGGAAAAAGAGAGAAACACTTCGAACGTAGTTCAAGTGGGAATATTCATACCTTTTTCGCCTCGGCAGGATCCTTATGAGCTCACCCTTTGGCTGCTCCCCTGCTGTCTCTGACGTACTTTGTGAGTATATCACACTTTTTCGTGTTTGTCAAGGGGTTTTTGAAAATATTTTTGAATATTTTGGGAGATTTTTTCGCAAAAGAGATTGTTCCGAGTGATGAATAGAGCGCGGAGTTTGCGGGCGACTGTGTCGACTGCAAACTCTTGGCAGTTGCAAAGCAACTGCTGACCATCCTCAGACGCCGAAGTTTTTCTCCTCCCCTCGGACTCCCCACCACTTTCCTTGGCTGGCACCTCGGAGAAAGATGAAGTTTGGGGGAAAGATGGCGTTATTATATCATAAGGGGAACCTTTTGAAAAAGGTTCCCCTTTGTCGCCAACGGCGACGACTTGCCCCATCGAAAACTTTTGGGGCTGATTTATTGAACTCCGCTTGGAGAATTGGCTTTCTTTTTCTTCACTCGAATCGCTAAAATCACCGCAACCGCCACAATAACTGCACCAAGCAGGGCAGGAATAATCATCCATTCAATGGGCGTTGCGCTCAGATTTTTCTCTGCCGCTTCCTCGTCTTCGCCAAAGGCTATGTATCGTTCATTCAAAGCAAAACAACGATGATCATTGGGGCCTTCTATCATCTCATATCCGCCATCGGGAGTTTGCTCAATTTTTCCTACATCCTCGCTGAAGCAAGAGACTCCCAGCACACCCGACGACATTGCCGAACCGGTTGCCGCCCATTTCAGCGTGATGGTTTCGGTATCGCCGGACAACTCCGACAAGGCAATGGGCAGGTGATTGCGGGCAGAATTGCCGCGGGAATCAGTGATCTCAAATCCGGGTGCGACGATGGAGAGCGTGTCCACCGTATCGTCCAAATTCGACAGTTTCACCGTCATTTTAAATTCATCGTCAATCGCTACTCGCTTTTCAGGGAGGGTGATCTCCACCGACGGTGTTCCCTCACCTGCCAATGCGGCAAGCGTTCCCAAAGAGAACAGCATACAAATTACTAAAAGAATTCCAAATAGTTTTTTCATTTTTCAATTCCCTCCTTTGATCTTAGTTTACTACAAACAGATGATTTTGTTAAGAGTACCGTACTTTTTATAAATACACGACGCACTATTCACAAATCGTTAACAGATCACACAAAGCAAATTACCGTTCACGCCTGAACTCTGCGTTTCTTCCACCATCAGCTGTTTTCTTTTTAACAATATTAACAATCTGTTAATTTTGAAAAATTCTCCTTATGCGTATTGAAAAAAACGGCGATTTCAGTTATAATAGAAACTGGAATACGTTAAAAATGCGTATACCTAAAACAGTCAAATCTTATTATGATATAGGAGTGATACCAATGACTAACAACAAGTATGTCCTTTCTTGGATCGAAGAAATGGCTGCTATGACCCAGCCCGATAAGATCGTCTGGATCGATGGCACCGAAGAACAGGCAGAAGCTCTGCGCGCTGAGGCTTGCTCCACCGGCGAGATCATCAAGCTCAACGAAGAACTGCTCCCCAACTGCTACCTCCACAGAACTGCTATCAACGACGTAGCACGCGTTGAAGGCAGAACCTACATCTGTACCCCCACTAAGGAAGATGCAGGTAACGTTAACAACTGGATGGATCCCACTGAGATGTATGCTAAGCTGAAGAAGCTCTACACCGGTTCCATGAAGGGTCGTACCATGTACGTCATTCCCTACTCCATGGGCGTTGTAGGCTCCGACTTCGCTAAGTACGGCATCGAGCTGAC
>JAZRIH010000215.1:0-9214 GCA_045645175.1 Eubacteriales bacterium
GGGCATCATACCGGGATGCTCAGCAGTCTCACCGCCGATCAGAGCAGCGCCGGACTGGACGCAGCCCTCAGCCACACCGCCGACGATCTCAGCGATCTTTTCGGGAATATTCTTACCGCAAGCGATGTAATCCAGGAAGAAGAGGGGCTTTGCGCCAACGCAGATGATATCGTTTACGCACATTGCAACTGCATCGATACCGATGGTGTCATGCTTGTCCATGAGGATAGCCAGCTTTACCTTAGTGCCACATCCGTCGGTACCGGAAACCAGTACGGGCTCTTCCATGCCTGCTACGGGCAGACCGAAGCAACCGCCGAAGCCGCCTACGTCATCCAGACAGCCCTCGTTCTTGGTGCGGGCTACGTGTTTCTTCATGAGCTCTACGGCCTTGTAACCTGCTGTAATATCAACGCCTGCTGCTGCGTAGCTTGCAGACTGAGAATTCTTATGATCCATGATACTCTCCTTATTGTTCACTGTTTAATTATCAATTGGTTTATTCTTTACCGGTCCAGCAATAGGTGCAGACCTTATCTTTATCCAGGCCGATTGCTTCCAGCATACCGTCCAACGACTGATATTCCAGAGAATCAAAGCCAAACTTTTCGCAAATGCTGCGAAGCAGACACTGACCGCGCTCTGTATGGCAATTGGAATACTCATCCAGATGCTTGTGTCCCTCATCGCCTTCCAACTCCTGCACCGTCTGGCGGGCAAGCAGTTCCATTTCGGAACGACTGGAGGAGAAGTTCAAATACTTGCATCCGTACATAATGGGAGGACAAGCAGAACGCATATGCACTTCCTTAGCACCGCAGGAGTAGAGGAAGTCTACCGTTTCACGAAGCTGAGTGCCGCGTACGATGGAGTCATCCACAAAGAGCAGCTTTTTATCTCTGATCAGTTCGGGAACGGGAATCTGCTTCATTTTTGCCACTTGATTTCGTACCGCCTGACTGGAAGGCATAAAGGAACGAGGCCAAGTGGGGGTATATTTGATCAAAGGACGGGAGAATGCAATGTGTCCCTCATTGGCATAGCCAATGGCATGGGGAATGCCCGAATCAGGGATGCCCGCAACGCTGTCAACTTCGGGAAGTACCCCGCGCGCTGCTTCGTCGCGTGCCATGATTTCGCCGTTTCTGCATCGCATGACCTCTACGTTCTTGCCCTCATAATTGGAGTTGGGATAGCCGTAGTAAGCCCACAAGAATGCACAGATCTTCATATCCTTGCCGGGAGCGGCAAGCTGTTCCACACCCTCAGCAGTAACCTTTACGATTTCTGCAGGTCCCAACTCGTAGTAATTATCGTAGCCCAGCTTATGATAAGCAAAGGATTCAAAGGAAACGCAACAGCCGTCGTCATTTTTACCCACCAGTACAGGCAATCTGCCGTACTTGTCGCGAGCGGCAATCAGACCGTCGGGAACCAGGAGCAGAATGGTGGCAGAGCCCTCGATCTCGTTCTGCGCATGGTGGATGCCCTCTACCAGAGATTCTTTCTGGTTAATCAGCGCGGCAACCAACTCTGCTTCGTTGACTTTGCCAGAAGACATTGCCATGAACTGATGACCATGGTCCGAGAAATACTTCTCTACCAGATCTTCCGCATTCTTGACGATGCCCACTGTAGTGATGGCATACAGTCCCAAATGCGAGCGCACCAAAAGGGGCTGAGGATCAGAATCGCTGATGCAGCCAATACCGCTGCAGCCGCAAAATTCCTCAATGTCCTTTTCAAATTTGGTTCTGAAAGGGGTATTTTCTATACTGTGAATGGAACGCTGAAAACCGATTTTGTCATCGTAAATGATCATACCACCGCGGCGAGTGCCCAGGTGAGAATGATAGTCAGCGCCGAAGAAGATGTCGAGCACCACGTCTCTTTTGGAGACAGCTCCGAAAAATCCTCCCATATTTTCTCTCCTCCTTGGAGACCTTACATCTCCGGAATCATGTATAAATGCCTGAAAATTCTATCTATACACCGATCGTTTTGCCATTGCATCCCAATCGGGCAATTTCTAAAAAAAGCCTATTCCACGACCTCAGGGGCGGTAGTAAATTTACCGCCCCTTCGGGAGTTTATTTAAGCAAAAAACAGTTTGTTCAGAGTCAGAGGATCGATGTATTCGCCGTCTTTGTATACACGCATATTGCCGGAAGCGATCTCATCGATGAGCATTACGCTGCCGTCTGCGTCGTAACCAAATTCGAACTTGATATCATACATATCCAGACCCTTTTCCTTCAGATCGTCTGCAACGATCTTGGTGATCTTCTGAGTCATGTCCTTCAGGGAGTCGTACTGCTCAGCGGTCATAACGCCCAGATCTACCAGACCGTCCTTGGTAACCAGGGGGTCACCCTTTTCGTCGTTCTTGAAGGTAGTTTCAACGTAAGCGGGCAGATCCTGACCCAGAGTGCAGTAATCAGAGTAACGGCGGTAGAAGGAACCAACAGCCTTGTAACGGCAGATTACTTCCAGACCCTTACCGAATGCCTTTGCAGGCAGAACTTCCATGGTGGTGTTTGCAAGATCAGCGCTCACATAGTGAGTCTTGATGCCTGCTGCATTGATCTTCTCGAAGAAGTAGATGGACATACGCAGATTCACGTCGCCAACGCCTTCGATGGTCAGACCAACAGAGTTTTCGCCGGGATCGAATACGCCGTCCTTGCCGGTGCAGTCGTCCTTGAATTTCAGTTCGTAATTGCCATTGTCCAGTGCGTAAACGTTTTTGGTTTTACCGGTGTAAACAAGCTTCTTTTCCATGACTCAATAATCTCCTTATATCAGCCAAAAATGATTTATAAAATTAAAGTTTTTCCATAACGGAAGCGTCCTTTTGCAGGACAACCTCAGCATCGCTGACACGCTTAGCGTCCAGCTTTGCCGCAATCTCGGCATCGGATACTGCCAGGATCTGTGCTGCAAGCAATGCGGCATTGGCACCGCCGTTTACTGCAACGGTTGCAACGGGGATACCGGTGGGCATCTGAACAGTTGCCAGAAGTGCGTCCAGACCGTCCATCATACCGCCCTTACAAGGGATACCGATAACCGGCAAAGTAGTGTTTGCGGCGATTGCACCTGCAAGATGTGCCGCCATACCTGCTGCGCAGATCAGTGCGCCAAAGCCGTTCTTTCTTGCATTTACTGCAAAATCTCTGGCTTCTACAGGGGTTCTGTGAGCAGAATAGATATGCACTTCGAAGGGAATCTCCAAAGTCTTCAGCATATCGGTTGCCTTTTTGATGATCGGCAGGTCGCTGTCACTGCCCATAATGATTCCGATTTTTTTCATAGTATCCTCCCGGTTTACTTTGATTCATGCCGAAACTCCCGAAAAAAACGCAAAAAGACAGTCCTATACCACAAAAAGTAGAGGGCTGCCCAGACGGTCGGCATTCATTTTTCCTTGCTCCCATGCGGTATTCCGCTGATCCGTCAGTCACAAGAAAACATATCGTTATTTTCCTGCGGGGCATTCGTCCCGACACAATCTGCCGTCATTTGACGCAGACTCAATACGCATTTATTATACCATACCCCATAATTCTTGTCAAGAGTTTTTCGTCGAAATTCCGCAAAACAAGTGACAAATCATCGATGTCAAAAGCAGCCTGCAATCGTCAGAATCACAAGCCGATTCTCCCTCTTTTTCGAAGATCTTCCCCACAGGTTTACACAACAAAATTCCCGCTGATACTTGCAATAACCAAGGAATCATGTTATAATAGAAGTAATCTGATTACATAGAGGTCTTGTATCGTGAAGGAAAAAAAGCTTTCTAAAAATTTCACCAAGGGCAGTATTCCCAAGCATCTTTGGCTATTTATGCTCCCATTCATGGCTTCCAATGCCCTGCAGGTACTGTACAGTACGGTAGATATGGTCATCGTAGGCAAATATGTTGGTACCCCGGGTCTTTCGGCGGTTTCGCAAAGCAGCTTAATCGTCAACTTTGCCACTATGGTCTGTCTTGGCTTCTCCAATGCAGGTCAAGTGCTTGTTTCTCAAGCTTTAGGTGCGGGCAAGCGGAAGGAAACTAACCGTATTATCGGTACCCTCTTTGCCCTGATCCTCGCCATGGGCATTCTGTTCTCGGTGATCATTATCGCCCTGCAAACACCTATCCTGAAGCTGATGAACATCCCTGAGGAATCCTACGATTATTCGGTTGACTATCTGGTCATCTGCTCGGCTGGTCTGTTTTTCACTGCTGGCTACAATATGGTCTCCGCCGTTCTACGCGGCATGGGCGACTCCAAACGCCCCTTCTTGTTTATCTGCATTGCATCGGTCACCAACTTAGTTCTGGACATCGTCTTCACCGGTATGATGGACATGAAGGTAAAAGGCGCCGCTTATGCAACCATCATCGGACAAGCTGTTTCCTTTATTTTCTCGATTTGGTACCTCTATCGCCATAAAAATGCATTCGGATTCGATTTCCGCCTCTCCAGTTATATTCCCCACAAACGATACACCCGTCTCATCTTCAGCTTAGGCACTCCCATGGCGATCCAATCGGGATGTATCAACCTCTCCATGCTGTATGTTAACTCTATGATCAACAGCATTAACGTAGTTGCTTCTGCAACCTTCGGCGTAGGCGTAAAGATCGACGATATTATCAACAAGATATCGCAGGGCATCCAGCATGCGGCAATGCCTATGATCAGCCAAAACATCGCCGCCGGAGAGACTCATCGCAGTAAGCAGGTCGTTTGGTATGCATGGATCTTTGCATCGATATTCACCATCGTATTTATGCTTGCCTACATCCTCTTCGGCAAAGAGCTGTTCATGCTCTTCTCTGACGACCCCGCCGTACACAAGCTGTCGGGCACGTTCATTGCGGCAATCATGTGGATGTTCCCCGCCTTCACCATCATGCGTGGTACTCACGCATTTATCCAAGGTATCGGCAATGCCAAGTTAGGACTGGTCCTCTCCATTCTGGACGGCGTAGTTCTTCGTATCGGTCTCAGCTGGCTGTTCGGTATTTATTGGGGATTTGGTTTCTACGGATTCGTTCTGGGCTACGGTCTTGCCCCTTACGGTTGTGCTA
Source organism: Eubacteriales bacterium (assembly GCA_045645175.1). Taxonomy (GTDB): domain Bacteria; phylum Bacillota; class Clostridia; order Oscillospirales; family CAG-272; genus CAKSQF01. The sequence continues at coordinate 5,084 of JAZRIH010000215.1, forward strand.
TCCCCGGACTCATCTATTTCCTTTTCGGCAGATGGGAAAAGAAACGCACCTTGGCCGAAGAACTTTGATCTTACCATCAATCAAAAAACGAGGCAGTTTTTACTGTCTCGTTTTTTGTTGCAATTATTTTCCGCAAGAATCAAATGCAGGATTGAAAGCATAGATGTTTTTCTGATCCATTGCATCCTTTGCCATGTTGAGTGCATCGCCGAAGCGCTGATAGTGAACGATTTCCCTCTCTCGGAGGAATTTCAGCGGATCGCGCACATCGGGATCATCAATCAGTCGCAGGAGATTGTCATAGGTGACTCTCGCCTTTTGCTCTGCTGCAAGATCTTCGTGAAGATCTGCCAATACATCGCCCTTTACGCCAATATAGGCAGTGGTAAACGGTGTCCCCGATGCCGCTTGCGGATATACACCCACGGTATGATCCACGAAATAGGTGTCAAATCCGCTTTTCTTGATCTCCTCGGGCGTGAGATTACGAGTAAGTTGATAAAGAATTGTGGAGATCATTTCCACGTGAGAAAGTTCTTCCACGCCGATATCCGTCAACATTCCGGCAATATTTCGATTGGGCATTGAAAATCGCTGCGCAAGATAACGGGTAGATGCAGCCAGCTCTCCGTCCGGACCACCAAGTTGGGATACGATAATTTTCGCCAACGCAGGATTGGGGGTTTTGATCTTGACAGGATATTGCAATTTACGGTCGTATACAAACATCAGTTAGCCTCCCATTCCCAGGGCAGAGGTGCCGCAGTCCAGTTCCAACAATTTTCTCCGCCTGCGGAGCTGAGCATCAATGGTCCGAATTGTTCCTCGTATGCACAGCGTGCTGCGCAAGCAGCCTTCTTTGCTTCTTCATAATAAGCCAACGCTTCCCTGCAATGAGGATAGCCATTGAGATAAAGTCCTGTTTCCAGAAGAACGAAATCTGCCTGCTGCAGTTTCTTCATTGCCATTTGCTTCTCGGTCATTGCAAACCTCCCATTCTCCGATGGCAGTATGCACTGCCGGGGCACCCCATCAAAGGGAGATACAAATCTTTGAATAATGTGCCTGCCGCAAGGGCTTCACCGGGAGTATAGAGCTTTTGCCAACACTGCACGGGAGAGGTTACAATGGCAAGATGTTCGTCACAGTTTTTGTCAGGCATCGCCTCGTCGTTCATACGGGCATCACAGGTTTGGCATCCCATTTGCCAGGGCTGATTCATACGAGGACGCACAGGCATTGCACGACCCGTCACGCCGCAGGCTCTTTGATAATCCATATATGAGTCCTAACCTTTCATTTCATTAGAAAGCTACAGAAGCCTTCTCTGTCAATATATGAAAAAAGCCCGAGTAAGTGCATCGCACTCACTCGGGTTTTCTCATTCTTGATTACTCGTTAGTCATCATGACCATGCGCTTTTCCAAAGGAACGAAGCCATGTAAAGCGAGAAATCTCCTCTGCAATTACGCAAAGTATTCCACATACCAGTATATAGATCAGTATCTGAGGAATAAACCGTTCTGCAGAAACAGCATTCAGATAATAATAAGTCGGCAATAACATTTGAATTGGTCTTCCGATTTTATGGTTCAAGAACACGGGACAGAATACCAAAGACAGTACCACCAAAACAGGCAAGAAAATCGCCAATGCAGAAGATGTTCTGCAAATTTGCGCAAGTAGTGAGCAAACCAGCGTACACATGATGATATATAATCCCATTAAAAGGATTTCCATTCCCCATGTGGTGAAATTCCCCGACAATTTGATAGACACAAATGCCACAATTCCGCAGATCACCAATGCGGTAAAGCAGGATGCAAGCAATACGGGAAATTGCTTTCTGCCGCTCAAATAAGAATAGATTCCCTTCTCTTTTTCGTGCAAGAATACCATTGCCGCCGCAATTCCGCAGATCAGCATGATCACCGCCACAATTCCCCGAATGGGTGTACTGAGATAACGCACCGACAGAAGATCGGTTTTCTGATCTAAAAACTCAAAGTGAATCAACTCATCCGAAGGCTTCGCTTTTTCATACTGCTCTTCCAATTCATCCCGATGAGCCTCCACATCATAGCCAAGCTTGTCAGCAAGATAGGCAAAGTATATCTCGCGGGACAAATGGGGAATGATCTCGCTGTACAGTTGCTCGCGCGCCAGACGAAGCGTCATCGTCTCTTCCTGCTCGCTCACATAAATCAACGGATCATTGGATCGCATACTGTGGGCATATTTCTTGAGAATTCTGGAAAAATCCTTACTGAATCCCCATGCACTGTCGATCTCTCCGTTTTTCACCGCATCCACAGCCGATGTTTCGCTATCGTACCGCTGATACTGTACCACCGAATCCGAGTGCAACAGTTGGGTTATGATATGTTCAGCCACGGCATCTTCATCTGCGGTATACAAACCTACCCGCACAATAGAACTTTCTTCCTTAGCAAATTCATTCATTGCAAATGCCATAATCGGAATCAAAACCAATGTCAGGAGAAAAACAGGCTTCTTCAGCAAACGTTTCGTCAAAAGATACAGCCATACAAGGGCGTGAGTAAATTTCCGTTTCATTTATTCTCCCCCCTCAGCCGAGCTACTCTAATCAAACATACCAGCGTCAACAGTACTGCACCGTATACCATCACTTGCATCAATCCGCCACCCGCCGTATTGAACACGCCTCCGATATAGTGAAGGGCAACTCCGCCGGGAAGATAGGACGCAAGAATCTGCACCGATTCAGGGAAAAAATACGGAGGATAAAAACAGCCCGAAATATACGCCAAGCCCAGCGCGGTTACAAATTGAAGAATGACTGCACCGATGATACCGGAGCAACACTCATACAAAAACATTTGCATAGCGCCCAACATCAAAACAACGGGGAGCAGTTTCCAAATAATCGAAAAATCTATTGTATTGAGTTCAGCAATCGGAAGCGTATTTCCATCGGCTACCAAGCATAATACAAACAAAATAACTGACAGCACGATTGCGGGCGACAAGACAAAACCGCAGAATTCACCGATCACCTGCTTGATTACACCAATACCTCTTGCATTTGCCAAGCGGATCAGCGAAGAATTATCTCTCACCATCATGGGCGCGCAAATGATTCCCATGAGAAGAATCAACAAAAACAGAATACCGCAAACATAGTAACCGCCAAAGGAAAGTCCGTTATTGATACCCGTATATTGCACCTCATACAGAGAATCTCGATCCATGATATAGGTCACGTAGCGGATATTGATATCTTCTTCCAGTTCCGCTCTGTTATCGGTAAGATTCTCTTCTCGTGCCACTCTTTGCACCGCGATGATTCCTGCCGTAGCTTCGCCTACCAAATCAGAAACCTCTTGAACAATTTCATTGGTCAGAACGGGTCCCAACCCAACCGGACTATTGATGGACACGAATGTGAGTTCCACCGGGTCACCATCCATAATAGAATCTACGAAATTTTCGGGAACATCGAGATACCCCGACAATTCACCGTTACGCAGACCCTCCTCCGCTTTTTTCTCGGACATGGAGATAAACTCTACATAAGTATTGGACGAGTCAAACTCTTTGATTGCTAAAATACCAAGACGTAGAAACGGGTCATCCAGTTCACCGGTGATTCCCACTTTTAACATAGTTTTCTTCTCGCTGCTCTCGTTTTGCTGCAACAATACAGTACAGAGCACTATTGCAGTCAGCGCCAGAATAACTGTAAAAATCAGCACCTTGGGAAATTGACGGATTCCTCGTTTCAACTGTAGTGCCATATAAACGCGGAATTTTCTCATAACTGACCTACCAGTCTATGGATATTTCCTTCAAATACAAATGGAACCGCTTTTCCGTTTTTCAAAATGTACAGCTCATCGCAAAGAGAGATTTCGTTGGCATCGTGGGTAGCCAACAAAACCGTATTTCCCCTCGCTTTATACTCCAGCAAATAATTGGCAATTCGTTCTTTGCAAATCAAATCCAGTGCGGCAGAAGGTTCATCCAGCAACAACACCTTAGGATTATGCGCCACCGCACAACCGATGGAAAGACGCTTTTTCATGCCGCCCGACATTTTGCTGACGGTGGTTTTCAGAAAAGCGTCGATGCCCAACATATTCAATACAC
>JAZRIH010000216.1:0-14989 GCA_045645175.1 Eubacteriales bacterium
ACCCGAGTAGCTCCTTCATCTCCTTGGAGTTGTTTCTGCTGCCTCTTGCGGATTGATATTTTCGTGCCATAGCTCTTTTATCATACTTTTCATGTGTTGTACCTCCTGTTAGCACACAACAATACCACAGAAGGTGGAGAAAGTCCAGACCTTTTTCGAAAATAAAAATCCTTTTCTTTGACTACTGCGATTCAATATTTGATTTCTCACCTTATACAATTATATTGTGTTGCCTAAATTATTTCTATAATAATTTTGGAGTTTTTCTTTACTTTTCCAGATTTCTATGGTATAATGGGCACACTCAAAACAGAAGGGAGATGAATTGATGCGAGGCGTTATTTATGCAAGGTATTCCTCGGACAATCAGCGTGAGGAATCGATCGAAGGGCAGATTCGTGAGAATACGGCTTATGCACAAAAGAACGGCATAGACATCGTGGGAACATACATTGACAGGGCTTACTCAGCAAAGACCGATAACCGTCCGGAGTTTCAGCGTATGATCAAGGACAGCGCGAAGAAGGGCTTTGATGTTGTTATCGTATGGAAACTCGACCGATTCTCTCGCAACCGTTACGATTCGGCAAAGTATAAAGCGATGCTGCGTAAGAACGATGTGAAAGTTGTTTCTGCAACAGAGTCCATCTCCGAGGGTGCGGAAGGCATCATTCTTGAGTCGGTGCTTGAAGGTATGGCGGAATACTATTCCGCTGATCTGGCTGAAAAGGTAACGAGAGGCATGACCGAGAATGCTCTCAAGGCTCGTTTCAACGGTGGCAATATTCCTTTCGGCTATATGATAGACGAGGAACAGCATTATCAGCCCGATCCAGAAAAAGCTCCGCTTGTAATTGAAATGTTCCGCAGATACGCAGGTGGCGAGTCCATCACCGACATTGTTGAAGATCTGAATGCAAGAGGCATCCGCACGTCCAAGGGCAATCGCTTCAACAAAAACTCTCTTGCACGTATATTTGCCAACCGCAGATATATCGGTGAGTATGCATATAAGGAGATCGTAGTTCCTAACGCCATCCCTGCTATCGTTTCCAAAGACATTTTTGAAAGGGTTGCCATTCGTATGAAACAAAACAAACATGCTACTGGTAAGGCGAAAGCGCCCGAGAGGTATCTGCTGACTACTAAACTGTTCTGTGGAACGTGTAATTCTATGTTTGTAGGTGATAGTGCAAATAAACCGAACGGTGTGATCTACCGCTATTACAAATGTGCCGGTGCCAAACGCCACGAATGTGACCGCAAGGCAATTCGCAAGGATTGGATTGAGGACAAGGTCATCGAACAAATTTCTGCTTGGTTGAATAACGATAAGCTTCTCAGCAAGATGGCGGACGACGTAATGGCTCTCTTAAATGAGGACGACGAGATGATCCTTGCCCTTGAGGCACAGCTGAGGGAGGTTCAATCCTCAATCGACAACATTATGAAGGCTATCGAGAAGGGTGTTGTTACCCGTTCCACCAAATCCCGCTTGGAAGAGCTTGAGGCAGAGGAAGAAAAAATCAAATGGAACATCAAGGCTGAAGAAGATAAACGCCCGAAGATCACCAAGGATTTCATTCTGTTCACGCTCCACAAGTTCCGCAACCTTGATCTGCGGTTTGAGAAAAACAAGGAACGGCTGATTGATGGATTGGTTAAAGCGATATTCGTTTATGACGATTATATCAAGCTGATTCTTACCTTTGACGATAAGCCAATTAACATCCCCACAACCGAAGAAATTGAATATATGGCAAATAGTTCGGACATTCAATCGTCCGCTTCACCAAACGAAAACACACTGCATAGCAGTGTGTTTTTTCGTTTGGTGTCTTGTTTCGTTAAACCATCCCACAGCATCGCAAGCGGGTACCGCTCTGCGATGCGGATGGGTTCGCATTGCCCGCCCAAAGCGGTGCACGCTTGCGTTGCACCGTCGGGGCGCGGCAATCTTCGCCAACGGCGAAATTCCCGTATAGTTTGCTCTGTCCGATGCCTCGAAAGTAGTGCTTTCGTTTTTGGTAACTTGTTTCACAGATCTCTTTCAGCGCGGCACCAGATCAGGCAGATTCGGGTGCCCACCCGGAACCGTTCCCTTGATGGGCGTAAGCACGATCTCGGTACGATCCAGCGAGATATTCCAATACTGCACCTCCACAGGATAGGTGCCTCTATCAATCCCCTTGAGTCGGGTGATGCCGTCGGTTCCCGTTTCAAAACACATATCATCCAATTGCAGCTCGCTAATGTATGCCCATCCCATATACCGTATACCGGTCTCACCAATTTCACGGGCAACGATGTAAATCCTCTGCGTTCCGCTGTATATACCCGGATGGACCGAACAAAACTCCCATGTGCCGTCCCCGTCAATGTCGAGCACAGCGGCATCATAGGTTGGAGTATTTTTCAGAAGCTCTTGATACATCTTATCATATTGCTGCATATCAGCGTATTCCTCCACGCTGTTGGGCAAAAGCTTGACGGCCAGCTTCAATGCTCCGCCTATGGGACTGAGCTTACCCGATCCCGCATCCTCGATCAGAACAGGACTGTCAAAGCCCAGATACAAGGCAAAGCCCTGTTCAGCATTGGGATACACCAGCTTCGCCCGCGCATTTGCCTCCCCAAGCTCTACGATTTCATATGCGGGGAACATTTTTTTCAGCTCGGGGGCAGGCTCTGCACCGCTAAAACGAATCAAAATGCGGTACTTCCCCATAGAGCCGTCATATTCCACAACTCCGTCGTCGGTATACTCTCCGTAATTCATGGTGAGAATTTCCACGCTGTATGGGGTGCCTTGAGGAAGTGCGTAATCCAGCCGAAGCTCCAGGATATCCGCTTCCCTCTCCTTCATGGAAAAATCGTACACGCCCATTCCGATGGGATCGGTCATAAAGCAGATCACCCCGATCAGGCAGGCGAGAAGTGCCCCGATCATCACCCAAAAGGCGGGCTTTTTGTATGACAGCACCGATTTCACTCGTTTCTTCACGCCCACCTCTCCAAAAGCAAGGGGACAGGCGGAGATGGCTCTGCGGTGCATACTGCAATTGAGGATTGCCTGAGAGTAATCGGCTCTGGCATCCCGATCCAGCTCACGGATCACCTTTTCGTCGCAGGCAAGCTCGATATCTCGGCACAGGAGAATATAACCCACCCACAAGAGGGGATTGAACCAATGAATGGTGAGCAGCAGATAGCCCAACGGTTTCCAGAGATGATCTCCACGGCGGATGTGGGCACGCTCGTGGGCAAGGACGTGGGAAAGTTCCTCCTCCCCGATGGTAAAGGGGAGATAGATTCTCGGCTTGATGATACCCAGCACGAAGGGAGAATCCACGCGCTCGCTCTGATAGACCCCTTTCTCCATGACCACTGCCGATGCCATTCGCTTGTGCAAACGGAGATAGCTGATTGCCAGATAGAGGAGCATAGCCGCCATGCCCACGATCCATCCACAGAACAGCCCAAAAATCCACCATTGCAACAGATTGGTACCGTCCACGTACTCCACCGATGCGGTGGACTGGAGTATGGGATTGACGGCATCGTTCACCGCGGAAAAGCCCGTATCGATCACGGGGGAGGGCTCAATGAGGATATCGGGCTTAACCACCTGTGCAGAGGGAACCAGACTGAACACGCTGCTTAAAGAAAGCGGCAAAACCAGCCGCAGAGCCACCACGCCCCACAGAGCAACGGTGATCCATTTGGGGGCTTTTTTCAGCAAATGACGCAAAATCAGCACTGCAAGAATGCCGTAGCTTGCGGATATGCTGAGATTCAGCACGGAAAGAAAGAGTTCAGCCATCAGTCTTCCTCCTTCCGATAACGGTCGATCATTTCCTGCAGGGTGTCGATCTCTTTCTTCGAGATCTTCTGATGCTTCACAAAGGCGGCGATGAAGGCAGGGAGCGAGCCTTCAAAGGTCTTCTCCACCATCTCATCTAATTCCGCCGCCTGCACCTGATCTTTGGTGACCAATGCAGACACGATGGTGTTCTCGTTTTTCAAAACGCCCCGCTGGGACAGACGCTTGATTACCGTATAGGTGGTTGTGGGCTTCCAATCAAGCTGTTCACGGCAGAGACTCACCAGATCGCTGCTCTTAATAGGCTCATGTTCCCACAAGATCAAGCAAAATCGATATTCACTTTCGAATATTTTCGGTACGTCCATTTGTGTTCTCCTTTCTCTACTGCATTAGAGTACATATTTAGTCTAACACAGTAGAGCGGATATGTCAAGAGTTTTTCCAAAATTATCGGGGATTTTTCAATTGACAAAGACATATCCTCATGATATAATACTGTATCCATTTTATTTATCGGAGGTGTCCTATGTCTGCATTTGAACAGATCCTCTCCTATTTACGGGATTTTAATCTCGCTTCCATCGCTCTGCGTCTGACCTTGTCGGTGTTTTTGGGCGGTCTGATCGGTATGGAGCGGGGACGCCGCGGACGTGCCGCGGGTCTGCGCACTCACATTCTGGTGTGTCTGGGCGCATCAATGGCTTCTCTCATGGGCGTATATATTACCCAAGAGCTTGCACTGTCCTCCGATGCCTCCCGCATTGCCGCACAGGTCATTTCGGGCATCAGCTTCCTGGGTGCAGGCACCATCATCACCAAGGGACGCTTCCGCGTGTCGGGTCTGACCACCGCCGCAGGCTTGTGGGCGACTGCCGCCATCGGCTTGGCGCTGGGCTACGCCTTCTTTGAGGGCGCACTCATTGCCACCCTGCTCACCGTACTGACCATCACGGTTCTCTCCCACTTTGAAGCGCGCATCAATCGCAAAAACGCCCGTCTGGGTATTTACATAGAGCTATCGAATGTGGAAATGGTAAATCCCACTACCATTGCTCTTTCCGGTGAATATCGTGCCACCGACCTGCAGGTAACCCGTCCCCGCTCGGGCATTACGGGTCACGTGGGATACGAGGCAACCATTTACATCGGCAAGCTGAAGATCGGCGAAGAAGAATTGATCGAGCAGATCTCTTCCCTGCCCGGCGTGGTATTCGTACTGGAATCGGTATAAGGAAAATGCGTTTTTCATCAAACGCCCCTGCATCAATGACCCCCCGACCGTTGGAAACAGCGGTCGGGGGGTCGTATTATTTTGGGGAATTCCATGCTATTCCTGTGTGGGCTGTTCCAGTTGCAAAATATGTACTTGCAGATCCGCATACGTAAAATCGGCATCCTTGCAAGCCAGCAGCATATCGGTCAACGAATACCCGAAGATCTGATCCGCCGTCGCGGCATAATATTGCTTTCCTTCCACGCCGCCGCTAATGTGTTGCCACGCATCCGCGGGAAGCTTCTCCCACCCCAACGATTCCACATACGCCGCAGGGATATAGGCTTCTTCCCCTTCCACACCCTCCACATAGATCTCTACGGGATATAGGGCAGATTCATCCTCTACCAATTTCACCTCAAACCGAATCTTTTCTTGGGCGGATACGAATCGCATTCCTCCTTCGGGAATCCATTCCAAATCGGGACGATAGGCAAACACTGCCTCTTTATCCTTCTGTTCATCCTCAATCTGAGACAGCGACTGCGGCAAAACGGCACAAGCTGACAAACACACGCCGCACAGTAACAGCAACACTGCGCTTTTCCAAATCTTTTTCATACGACTCCTCCTTGAGATGGGATACTTTAGTATACCACACTCATCCTACCCTGTCAAGGCTTCCCCTTTCCATCTTATTGTGCGATGTTCTCCACCGTACAATTGGGGTAATAATGGGCGAGGATCTCCCATCTGGTGAGCCCTCCCTCTGCATACAGCGACGCTCCCTCACGGGAAAGTCCGCAACCGCTTCCCTCTCCCACGGTAGTCACCGACAGACCGTCCCGCTCTGCCTGCAAGGTAAAGCAGACCGATGGCAAATTCAGCGCCGATGCAAAAGCATCCCCCGACACCCACTTTTCTCCAATCTTTACCTCTTTCACCCAACCATCACTGTCACAATCCACCTCAAAGGACCACTCCCAGGGCTTTTCAGGGATTTCCATCCCAAATGCCGAGGCAAGGGAAAGTCTCAGCTCCTCTACGCCGATTTTCCTCTTCTCCACACGCCCTTCCTCGGGACTGCTTACCACACTCACCCATTCCAGTCCACGGACAGAACGCGTATTTCCCGGGCCGGAATGATGCAGGAGCGCAGGGATCACCTCTCTCCCATAGCAAAGCACCTTTCCTTTGGTGTCCTTCACCGCCTTCTCCCCCGCTTGCAGACGGGCAGTTCCCTCCTCCTCCCCATAGAGTTCATTTAGCTCCTCCCGGGACAGATAGGGGAGCCCGTGGGATGGGCTGTCGCACAGATGTGGGGAGTGCGCGGCTATCTCCCCTTCTGTACAATAATCCATCCACCAGATGGCACGGGAGCGCAAAGCAACCGCCTGGGCGGCAAGACTTTCCATAGGGGTATCCGAGGGATTGGTCGCCGCCAGAGACAGCGCCACGATGCGGGACAGAGAGAGCGATTCTTCCCCATTTCCCTCGTGACGGCAAAAGAGGATCTGCCGATCATCCCAGGCAGGCTGACGCTCAGAGGGACGGCTGAGCCCTCCAATAGTGACAAGCAGTGCAGGCAGAGCGGTCGCCATCAGCAAGCCAAAGAGGGCGATCCACTTTTCCTTGGTCCATCGCCGCGATTTGGAGGACACCGAAGAATCTCGATATTGAGTGTATTTCATTGCAATCCACCTTTCGGATAATCTTTTTTACTATATGCACCAATTTTTTCTTTGAGAACGATTGACAGATCATCCATTTTGCGGTATAATGATTAGTATAAATTACTGTGTGCGTTGCAAACAATCCACGGCACCCGTTTTCAGGAGGTTATTATGAGCATTACCCAGTCTGTATTTGGAACTATGCCCAATGGCAGCACCGTTAATCTTTACACCTTGACCCAGGACGGCATTTCGGTTTCTGTTACCGAATATGGCGCACGCATCACCGATATTCTGTATGAAGGCACCCATGTAGTCTGCGGATTTGATACCCTGGACGGCTATCTGGCAGACAAGGATTATCACGGCTCTATCGTGGGTCGCTATGCCAACCGCATTGCCAACGCCCAATTCACCCTCCACGGCAAAACCTATCAGCTTGCCAACAACGAGACCGGCAGAGCCCATCTCCACGGCGGTAATGTGGGCTATGACTCCCGTATTTGGGAAAAGGTTTCGGCAACCCATGAAGACGGCGCCGATCTCTTGACCTTAAAGCTCCGCTCTCCCGACGGCGAAGAGGGTTATCCCGGCACTCTGCGTATTCTCGTTACATATATGCTCAAGGACTGCTCCCTCTCCATTTCTTACAGCGCAGTCAGCGATGCAGATACCATCATCAATCTCACCAACCACGCCTACTTCTCTTTGGGCGGCGTTGGCTCTACCGTTTTGGATCAGACACTCACCATGAACTGCCAGCACTTCGTCCCCGTTGACGAAAAGCTCATCCCCTACGGTACCCTCTCCCATGTAGAGGACACTCCCTTTGACTTCCGTACCCCCAAGACCATCGGCAGAGATATTCAGGCGGCAAACACCCAGATTCAGATCGGCGGCGGCTACGACCATTGCTTTGTGCGAAACGGCGGCGTCGAGCTGAAGAATCCCGAGTGGATCGCCACCCTCTCCTCCCCCAAATCGGGCATCGAAATGGAGATCTTCACTACCGAGGGCGGAATTCAGATGTACACCGGCAACTTCATGACCGCACCCAATCCCTTCTACGGCACCATTCCTCAGAGAGCCAACGAAGCGGTGGCGCTGGAATGCAACCGTATCCCCGACTCCCCCAACCAAAAGCAGTTCCCCTCTCCTATCTTAAAAGCAGGCGACGAATACAGCCAAACCACTATCTACGCCTTCAAAAAGCGCTGATCAGTCCCCATAGGCTGCTCCTCCCGATATGCAGAACGGATTTTTTCCGCTGTATTCGGGGGGAGTTTTGCAAACAGAGCCTATTCTCCATTTTTCGGCGATATTTGCAAAGAGATTCAGCATGAATTTTCTATTTCTTCATCTAACCGTCACATAGAATGGTTACAATATAAACTATACATCCCCCAGAAAGGATCTCACCTCTCCCATGAACGAAAAAGAACTCCCCAACGAGCAGACATCGGGCGCATCTGTGCCCAACGCGGAAGAGTCTACCTATCATTTCACCAAGGACGAGCTTCCCGCAAAGCCTTCACAGCCTGCCCCCCCTCCCGGTGTGGCTGATTTCCCTCTCCCCCAATCTACCGAGGCGCAAGCCCCCGCACCCGCTCCCCGTACCGAATACGAGTATTCCTTTGACAGCCAAAGCGGCCAATATACCTACACCGATCACAGCACTACCCCCGCCCAGCAGCAGACACAAAAGAAAAGGAACCGCGTTCCGCTGTTCATCTGTGCCTCCGCGTTGGTGGTGCTGCTGAGTACCCTCACCGGCATGGTGGGCGGTGCAATGGGTGCGGCAGCATTCGGCGGTCAGGGAAATAATCCCAATCTCAACACACCCGTAGCTACCCAGACCATCGTCAAGGTAAACACAGGTGACGTTCCCCAAAACATTCTCATGCAGGCAGCGGCTGATGCCGTGAACTCGGTGGTAGTCATTGATACCTTCGTGAGCCAAGCCGCAGTAGAAGCAGATGAAGCAAGCGGCGCAGGCAGCGGTGTGATCTGGACTGAAAACGGATATATCGTCACCTGTAATCACGTTATCGACGGATTCTCCCTCATCCGTGTCACTTTGGCAGACGGCAGCTCCTACTTTGCCGACATCGTGGGTACCGACCCCAAGACCGACCTTGCAGTGCTGAAAATCACCGCCAATGTGCAGTTCCCTGCGGTGACTATCCGCGGCACCGATCTGATCCTTGCCGAAACTGTTCTTGCCATTGGCAACCCTCTGGGTGTGCTCTCCAACACCGTATCCAGCGGTATTCTCTCCTGTCTGACCCGCGAGATCCGCATCGAAGGCCAGACCATGTCCCTTTTGCAGATCGATGCTGCCGTCAACCACGGCAATTCGGGCGGCGGTCTGTTCGATGCCAACGGCTCCCTTATCGGTATCGTCAACGCAAAATCCACCGGCGACTCGGTGGAGGGCATCGGCTTTGCCATTCCCATCGCAACGGTCAACGATGTATGCACGCAGCTGATCCAGCAGGGTTATGTCACCGGCAGACCTCAGCTGGGCATTGAAGTAGTGGCAGTGAGCCAATCCAACGCCGCTTATATTTTCGAAAACGACTACTTCCCCAATCTCAAACCCTATGCCACCACCACCTACAAGGACGTGTGGGGACGGGATCGCACCCAGATCGTGCCCGGCGTTTATATCAACAGCACCACCAATGTAAAGGGCTATGCCAAGGACAGCGCAGAGCTGGAGTTTGGCGATCGCATCCTCTATGTAGGCAAAAACGAGATCGCCTCCACCACAGATGTCCTTTCCGCCCTCTCGGATTATAATGCAGGCGACACCATCCAGATCACCGTTCAGCGCGATCACAAGACCACCATCATCGTGGAAGTGATCCTTGGCCAGAAGGGCGCAAAACAGTAAATCCACACCTTTCCCAAAGGAACGAGCCGACTTCCCTGTCGGCTCGTTTTGAATCATTCATCAATGGAGTATACCCATGGCACATATACTGATCGTAGACGACGAAGATAAGATCCGCACCCTCATCGGCAAATACGCAGAATTTGAAGGGCATCAGGTGAGCGAAGCCTCCAACGGCATGGAGGCCCTGACCCTCCATCGCAGTGGATCCTTTGACCTGATCATCATGGACATCATGATGCCCTACTTAGACGGTCTTTCGGCTTGCAGAGAGATCCGCAAAACCGACGATATCCCCATCATCATGCTCTCTGCCCGCGGCGAGGAATATGACCGCATCGGCGGCTTCCAGTTGGGCGTGGACGATTACGTGGTCAAGCCCTTCTCCCCCAAGGAGCTGATGCTCCGCATCGATGCCATTCTGAAGCGCACCTCGGCAAAGAATAAGCCGAAAAAAGATGTTTACACCCAAGAGGGGCTGACGGTGGACTTCACCGCCCGCATCGTCACCATCGATGGCAAGCCCATCGATCTCTCCCCCAAGGAATACGAGCTGCTCTTTTACATGATCCGCAACAAAAACATCGCCCTGACTCGCGAGAAGCTGATCTGCGAGGTGTGGGGCTACGATTTCTATGGCGACGACCGTACTCTGGACACCCACATCAAGCTCTTGCGCCACTCGCTGGGCGCATACAGCCGTCTGATCGTGACTCTGAGAGGAGTGGGCTATCGTTTTGAAGGAAATGCATAACGCCTCCCGTCCGCGCTCCCACGGACTGTCGATCCAAAGCAAGATCCTCACCGCATTTCTCCTTTTCACCTTCATTGCCCTTTGCCTTTTGTGGCTGGTGCAATTGGTCTTTTTGGGACAAATCTATCGATCCATCAAGCTTCGCCATCTGGAAAAGGGTGCCGACGCCGTATTGGCGCAGATCGACCGTGAGGATGTCCTCCTCTCCGCCGAATCGGTGGCAGAACGATACGATTTCACCGCCGTACTCTTCTATCCCGAAACAGGCAGTATCCGTAAGATCACCGCCAACCGTCCGGGATGTGATCTCTTTCTCATGGAAGAGGGGGAATACCGTCAGCTCTTCCATCTTGCCGAGGAAAACAAGGGCACTGCTATGCTGAGCATTCGCCCCAAATCGGGAGGCGGCTACGCATTGGAAGCCTATCCCGAGGATGCCAACGCGGACGATCCCCACAGCGTGGTCTATGTCCTGCTCTTTGAATCGGCAGAGGACATCACCGCCGCTCTGCTCATCAACACGGTGATCACCCCCATCGATGCCGTAAAGGAAACCATTTTCTATGTGCTGTTGGCGGTTTCGGTGATCTGGCTGCTGACCGCACTTGCCCTTGCCCTCTTCATGTCCCGTTCCATTGCCCGCCCCATCATCCGCATCAGTAAGGGTGCCCGTCGGCTGGCAGAGGGGGATTACACCTACCGATTTGAGGAATCGGGGGGATATCGGGAAGCAGGCGAGCTTGCCGCCACCCTCAACGACGCCTCCCGACAACTGGGACGGCTGGATCAGCTGCAAAAGGAGCTGATCGCCAATGTTTCTCACGATCTGCGCACGCCCCTTACCCTGATTTCGGGATACAGCGAAGTCATGCGGGACATTCCCGGAGAGATCACCCCCGAAAATTTGCAGACCATCATTGACGAGAGCGCGCGGCTCACCTCTTTGGTAAACGATCTGTTGGAGATTTCCAAGATCCAAAGCGGCAATCTCACCCTGAACTGTCAGCCTTTTTCTCTGAGTGCTATGCTTCGGGAAAGCATTGCCACTTATCAGACGCTTGCCGCCTGCAAGGGATATCAATTCCGCTTAGATGCCCCCGATGAGGTAACGGTAGTAGGCGACCGCGCCATGCTCTTTCGTGCGCTGAACAATCTCATCAACAACGCCATCACCTATACGGGAGCAGATCAGACGGTGACCATCCGCCAGCGAATCAGCGAAAAGCGGGTACGCATTGAGGTCAGCGATAGCGGCGAGGGCATTCCGCCGGAAAATCTGCCCGACATCTGGGATCGCTATTACAAGGTCGATGCCGCCCACAAGCGCTCGGCGGTAGGCACGGGATTGGGACTTTCCATTGTGAAATCCATCGTGTCCATGCATCAAGGCGCCTACGGTGTACGGAGCAGCAACGGCTACGGCTCCACCTTCTGGTTCGAGATTGAACGGGAGCTAAGTTAACGAAAAAACAACCAACTGCAGAAAGCGTGATGCTCTTATCAGAGGAATCACAATCTCATAAAAATGTTGTTTATATGGTGCGGATTTGGCTCCGCTGAAAGCAAACAGTAAGCCCCGACAGATTGAAAAAAGTCTGTCGGGGTTTACTGTTATAACCAATATTCTTTCATTTTTGACAAAAAATCTTTAGTTATAGGAAAACCGGAATGTTCACCTATAACGGAATCTATACCGCAATATGGACATTGAGCCGTCCCTTTTGAATCAGGGATCCAATCCTCTATTTCAACAGGATCAAAAATTTTCAAGCAATAAAAGCAACCGCATAGTTTGTCTTTTTGCAATTTTTCTTTGTGGTTCGAAGAAAATTTATGTGCTACAACGATATCGTTACTATCCATATTTCTTACTCCTTTGGCGCAAGTTTCGCCTTTGTATTACAGCGTTGCAAGCATCGCCGGCATCGAGCTAAGCCCATCCCCCTAAGGTTGCACGGGCGCATCCATAGGCTCTCCCTCTGGGAGAGCTCCCGGGATAGCGGGTGAGAGGGTTCTTTTCGCGCGTTTTCCCCTCTCCGTCGCCGGCAGACGCCTTGCCGTCGAAGACGGCGGCTTACTGCGCCGCCACCTCTCCCAAAGGGAGAGGCTTCTCGTTAGCCCCATTATAACACAAATCGGCAGAGAAAACAATCTCTCTGCCGAAGTTTTCGTGCTGCTAATTCTCCGCTAAGAATGCAGAGAGAAACAGTCGGTTATTTTTATTCCCCGGTAATAGGAGTGTCGGGATAAACCACGGGAGCCGTTTCGGGGAGAGTTTCGGGTGTAGGAACAGGCGCCATGGAAATCACGGGACCCCAATCGGGATAGTTGTCGTTGTTGCCGATGGAAGGTCCGGTTCCGGTAGTAGTCACGGGAACAGGAGCAGTGGTTACCTCGGAAGTGGTCACCGTTGTGGTAACGGCAGGGGTAGTCACCGTAGTTTCGGGTTTGGGTGCGGTGGTGGTGACGGGAGGTACGGTGGTATGGGGGGTGGACGGTTTGGTCACCGAAACCGCAGGGGTTGTAGGGATTGTAGTAGTGATGGGAAGAGTAGCAGCAGGCTGGGATACGGTAGCAGGGAGGGTCACATCGGGGCCGTCGCTTTGGCAAGCCGCCAGAGCGCTGAGCGCAATCAAAAGAAGCAGGATGTAAAAAAGAATGCGTTTCATCGCGGTCATCTCGTTTCTATCCCGTTTGGGATGTATTTTTAGTCAGTATAACATGAAAACTCCCCACTGTCAATAGGCCGTGGGGAGTTTCTGAATATTTAACAAAATAGTCTTAATTCTTTGTAAAAACAAGGACTTTCCAGTCGTTTTCGCTACCTTCGTCGCAAAGAGTGAGGCCATGTGCTTCCATTGCCTCTCTGACGTCCTGCCATCTGCCCTCGATGATGCCCGAGCAAACCAGCTTGGCGCCAACCTTCAGATAGTCGGCGATGTTTTCGGACATACGAATGAGGATATCGGCCACGATGTTCGCCATAGCGAAATCGTACTGGCCCTCTGCAAGGTCAACCCCTGCCAGCAGGTCGGACACACCGCAAACGAAGTTGTCCACGCCGTTGTCCTTAGCATTCTCGATGGCAACGCGAACCGCTACGGGATCGATGTCATAGGCATTGGCCGACTTTGCACCCAACTTCAGCGCAAAGAGGGAGAGGATACCACTGCCGGTACCAACGTCCAGCACGCGGGCATTTGCGGGCATATGCTTCTCTACCATTGCCGCACACAGACGGGTGGTTTCGTGAGTACCCGTACCGAATGCCATGCCGGGGTCCATGAGGATGGTCACTTCCTGGGGCTTGGCTTCATACTTCTGCCATGCGGGGACAACTACCAGACGCTCACCGATGTGAACAGGCTGATAGTAGGCACGCCATGCGTTTGCCCAGTCCTCTTCCTGCAGACCTTCGATGGTGATATCGGTCTTCAGATTCAAGGCATTGAAGCGATCCTTCAGAAAAGCGATGTATTCGGGATAGTGCTTTTCCTCGGGAACGAAGATGCTTACCGCACACTTTGCCTTATCGGCGTTGAGGATGCTGTCGTCGATGAGCTCGCCGTAGACCGACATGAGGTTTTCCTCGATGTCCGAATAGTCCTCGATCATCAGACCGTTATCCAGCATACACATTACTGCTGCCACCTCATCCAGATCGGCGTGGGCGCAGGTTACTTTAATTTGAGTCCATTCCATTATAGCAATCTCCCTTATTTTTTCTTTTTCCCGAAGGGACGTTTCTTACCGCCCTCGAAGCTTTCTTCCAGCTTACGCAGCAGATCCTTCTGCTCGGAGCTCAGATTCCGAGGCGTTTCCACTACGGTGCGGAAGATCAGGTCGCCCACATTGCGTCCATTGATCTGACGGATACCTCTGCCGCGAAGGGTGAACTGGGTGCCCGTCTGGGTGCCTGCGGGGATCTTATATTCGGTGGTACCGCCCTCCAGAACGGGGACGTCGATCTCAGCGCCCAATGCCGCCTCGGTGAAGGTGATGGGCACGTCACAGTATACATGGATGCCGTCCCGCTCAAAGAATGCGTGGGGACGAACATGAACGGTGATATACAGATTGCCTGCGGGGCCTCCGTTTCTACCCTCGGAGCCCTGTCCTGCCAAACGGATCTGCTGACCGTCGTCGATGCCTGCGGGGATGGTCACTTCCAGCTTCTTGCGGATGCGCACCATACCGGTACCGCGACAATTCTGACAGGGGGTCTTGATGAACTTACCGGTACCGCGGCAATCGGGACAAGCCTTGGCAGTCTGCATGACGCCCATGAAGGTCTGCTGTGTCACACGGATCTGACCCTGACCGCCACACTTGGGACAGGTTTCGGGGGATGTGCCTGCTGCTGCACCGCTTCCCTTACAATCCTCACACTTTTCGATGCGGTTGTAGGAAACCTCCTTCTTACAGCCGAATACGGCTTCCTCGAAGGAAATGGTCACCTGTGCTTCCAGAGCCTCGCCTCGCATAGGACCGTTGCGAGGGGGCTGGGTAGATGCGCCGCCGCCGAAGAAGCTGGAGAAGATGTCGCCCAGATCGCCGAAATCGGCAGAGAAACCGCCGCCGAATCCGCCGCCAAATCCGCCTGCACCGGCGCCGTAGTTGGGATCTA
>JAZRIH010000217.1:0-6228 GCA_045645175.1 Eubacteriales bacterium
GGTGTGTTTTTATTCCATTCAATTTTCAAAAAAATTTTGTCTGCTTGCTTTTGCGGAAAACAAAGGAAAAATTCTTCCTATTATAATAAATATAATTCAATTTCCTATTGCATTTTTTCGTGATTTATGGTATACTGATAAAGTATACTAACCGAATTATACCCTATTTTCATCCCATGAATTTTCAATAAAAACACACCCAAAAACAAGGATTTTGAATATACTTTGAAAGGTTGATTGTAGTCATGCAGGAACTCACCACTTTGTGGCAAGCCGTTTTGGATAATCTCCGCCCCCATCATACCAGTGGTGTTGTCGAGCTTTGGTTCGGCGATGCCAGACTGGCGGCATTCGATGAAACGAAGGCCGTTGTCGTACTGAAAAACGAATTTAAGAGAGGCATCGTAATGAAGAAATACTACGATGCTCTGAAAAATGCCCTCTGCGAAACAGTAGGCTTTGAAAACGAACTCATCTTACTCATTGAGGGAGAGCCCATCCCCGACAATGAGCCCGAAAAACTCCCCCTTCCTCAACCCGAATCTAACATCCTTTCCGAGGAACCTGCTCCTTTCGTCCAGAATCACGAATACACCTTCGATAACTTTATCGTCGGCTCCTCCAACCAGTTCGCTCATGCGGCGTGTACTGCGGTTGCCCGAAATCCTGCCACCGACTACAACCCTCTGTTCATCTACTCTCAGTCGGGACTTGGCAAGACTCACCTTCTGAATGCGATCATGAATGATATTTCCATTCGCCATCCGGAATACGTGATCCTTTACGTAAAGGGCGAGGAATTCACTAATCAGATGATCGCCGCCATTTCTCAGAAGAATCAGGAGCAGTTCAGAAACAAATACCGCCGTGCAGACGTTCTCCTTATCGATGACATTCAGTTCATTGCCGGTAAGGAATCTACCCAGGAAGAATTCTTCCACACCTTCAACGCTCTCTATGAGGATCACAAGCAGATCATCATGACCTCCGACCGTCCTCCCCGTGACATCAAGACCCTGGAGGATCGACTGAAGACCCGTTTCGAATGGGGTCTGATCGCTGACATTCAGCCGCCGGACTTTGAGCTTCGCATTGCCATCATGAACAACAAGACCAAGATGATGGGCATCACCCTTCCTCCAGAGGTTTTGAATTACATTGCCGAGAATCTGAAGTCCAACATCCGTCAGATCGAGGGTGCGGTAAAGAAGATCTGTGCAAGAAGTTATCTGACCCGTGAGCCCATCACTCTCCCCATGGCAAAAGATTGCATTGCCGCCTTCGTATCGGGCGTTGAGGCACCTCAGGTAACGGCAGAGAAGATCATCTCCCGTGTATCCAAGAAGTACGGTGTAACCGAGGAAGAGATCTACGGCAGAAAGCGCACCAAACATATTGCATCTGCCCGCAACATCAGCATTTACATTATCCGCAAGGTAACCGAGATGTCGTTCCCCACCATCGGTAAGCTTTTCGACCGCGACCACTCCACCATCATCAGCGCAAACGACAGCATTGAGCAGAACATTCAGACCAATCCCTTGTTTGCCATGGAGATCACGGATCTGATCAAGGAAATTACGGAATAACCTACTTTCTTGAAAGAAAGTAGGCAAAGAACTTCTGAAAAAGACACTTGAGGTGTATGTTCATATCACGAACCATCTCAAACGCCGAAGTTTCTTTCCCCCTCTCGAGCTCTCCCCCAAACTCCTTGGCTAATATCATTAAAAAATTAAAGTCTGCAAAATTACAAAGCAATTTTGCCCAATAAAAGTTTTGGAAGGTGTGGAAACCTTTTTCAAAAGGGTTCCACAAAAAACAAAAATGTTTCTTCACTTATCGCAAGACTGCGTGCTGGACAAGGAAGATGTGATCGGGGTGTTTGACATGGACACTGCAACGATCTCCCCCGAATCCAGACGGTTTCTCCGAGAGAGCGAGCGAAAAAAAAAGCTCCGCTCGGTGGCGAAGGATATTCCCAAATCCTTTGTGCTCACTGCTGATGCAGTATATTTGGCATCTCTTGCACCCGCATCTTTGCGCGGTCACTTAGAGGAATAAATCTCCTCTAAACAGCTTTTCCACATAGGTCTCCCAAGATCCCATGTGGATAGGCCGAAAATGAATCCACAATCCCCTGTTATTTCCACAGGAGTTTTCCTGTGGATGAACTGTGGAAAACTCGGGCGTTTTTGCACAATTTTCCTTCCGGTGGAAAAGCCCACAGCTTGTCCTTTTATCACTCAAAATGATCTCCACAGCACGCCCATTTCGATTTTTGGCTTGTGGAGCGGAAAATCGTGACTCTCCACATTTTCCACAGCCCCTACTGCTACTACTACTATTTAATTATTCTACAAATACTTATCTTATCTATTTCGCGCGCGCGAAGAATTCCACACACACTCGCCGCGCTATAACAAAGGAGATTCGCTATGAAAATTACCTTCCAAAAGAACCTTCTGGAGGCGGTAGTCAACGATTCCATGTGTTCGGTGTCCGACAAAAACACAATTCCCGTAGTGGAAGGCATCCGCTTCAAAACTGAAGGCGACGGAAAATGCTCTATTACTACTTATGACCTGGAAAAAGGCTTCCATGCGCTGGTAGATTGCGATGTTGCCGAAGGCGGTAACTACGTTATCAACGCACAAAAGCTGAACCGTATCATCCGTTTCATGCCCGACCAGTTTATTACCATCAGTGTTACCCCCTCTTGCAATGTAACCATTACCAGCGGTATGTCCAAGTTCGAACTGCACGCAATGGAAGGCGAATCCTTCCCCAGCCTTCCCGAGCTGACTGGCGATATCGGCTTTAAAGTATCGGGCGAGCTCCTGAAAAAGATGATTTCTCAGGTATTTTTTGCCATTGCAGTTACCGATCAGCGTCCCGTACTCTGCGGTGCACTCTTTACCATCACCGAAGATCAGCTGAAAATCGTGGCTTGCGACGGTAACCGTCTGGCAATCCGTGAAAAGATCTGCACTCTGGAAAATGACAGCAAGTCGGGTGCTCCTCTCAACTGCTCCTTCGTTGTTCCCGGTAAGACCCTGAACCAGCTGATGCGTCTGATCGATGACGATGAAACCGTCTCCATCTACCTTGCAAGAAAGCACGTGATCTTCCGTATGGAAGGCAAGCTCTTCTTCTCCCGTCTGATTGAGAGCGAATACATCGATTATCAGCGCGTAATTCCCAAAAATAAGCCCATTACCGTTAAACTGGATCGTGTGGGTCTGATTTCTTCTCTGGAAAGAGCATCTCTGGTTACCGAGGATAAGGCTCTGGGTCAGGCAAAATCCTATGTTCGCTGCGCATTTGAGGGCAACAAACTGAAGATTTCCTCCGTTTCTGTTACCGGCAGCGTTTACGACGAGATCCATACCGAAAAGACCGGCGACGATCTGGTGATCGGCTTCAACTGCCGTTATCTCTTGGATGCACTGAAGGCGGCAGACGGTCAGATGGTGAGCATCACCCTGAACAGCCCTCTGATGTCCATCGTCATCAACCGCGTAGAAGATCCCGATAAAGAGCCCGACGGTGAAGAATACCTGTACATGGTATGCCCCGTCAAGATGAAGGAATGATCGCAACTACCGTTTCGTATCGAAACTTTCGCAATATTGAGGGGGAAACGCTGAAATTTTCCCCCGAAACCAACCTGATCTTGGGTCCCAATGCCCAAGGCAAGACCAACGCCCTGGAAGGAATGTATCTCTGTGCGCAGGGAAGATCCCACCGCACCATTCATGAAAAGGAATTTATCCGATTTGGTGAGGAATTTGCCCATGTAGAGTTGACCTATCGGGATGAGCAGAGAGAAAATCATCTTGCCATTCGCTATCGAGGCGGAAAAAAGGCTTGTCAGAAAAACGGCGTTCCGCTGAAAAAGATGAGCGAATTCATCGGCAATTTCCGTGCGGTGCTCTTTACCCCCGAGCATCTGTCCATCGTGAAAGAAGGACCCATGCTTCGCCGCAGTTTCATGGATTCGGCGCTTTCTCAGCTCTCTCCCGGTTATGTTGCATCTCTGCAGACCTATCAGAGGGCGCTGATGCAGCGAAACAAGCTCCTTTCGGCGCTCCAAAAGGGAGAGGTCAGCGGCGGCGCGGAGATGGTAGAGGTCTGGTCCATGCAGCTAGCCAAGGAAGCGGCTTATTTGTCTGCTCAAAGAGAAGAATATATTCATTCTCTCAATGAGATGGTCACCGACATTTTCCGTGATATGACCTCGGGAAGGGAAGTCCCTTCGGTGGTCTATGGCGGCAGAAAGACCGCAGAAGAGTTTGAAAAGCTCCTCACGTCCGGTATTGACCGTGAGATTCGCATGGGCACTACCCTGTACGGCATACACAAGGATGATCTGATTCTGACCATCAACGGCAAGGAAGCCCGCAGTTATGGCTCCCAGGGGCAACAGCGGTCGCTGGCACTTGCCATGAAGCTCTCGGAAGGAGAGCTGTCCAAGAAAACAACGGGCGAATATCCGGTATTTTTGCTGGATGACATTCTGTCCGAGCTGGATTCCACTCGCCGTGCCTATATTTTATCGGGCATCCGCGGCAGACAGGTGGTCATGACCGCCTGCGAGGATATGCGGGGCGAGCTCACGTCGGTCACCAATGTGATTCGCTGTGAGGATGGAAAGTACAGGTAAGTTTGGGTTGGTGGAACAAATCCTTCCCTCTGGTCAGGATTTGAAATGATTCATATTCTCCTACTTTCTTTCTGGAAAGAAAGTAGGCAAAGAAGCCATTATAGGTGGGACTACGTCCCCCCTATAAATCACCCCCCCTCTTTGGTCGCGTCTGAGGACGCGACATCGCTGAGCCGTTGCGGTCACTACTCAAGGTGAAGTTAAGTAAAATGGGTGACATCTCGGCATCGAGTGTTCATTCACTCGCCACGGCTAGTAAATTATAATAAAATCAACCCATATCCATGATTTTTCCGCAAAATTGCATCGCAATTTTGCTTAAGAGAAGTTCTTGGAGGTGTGGAACCTTCTTTCAAGAAGGTTCCACGTAAAGGAGATAAAATGGAAAACAAAAAAACAACGTACGATGAAAATCAGATACAAGTGTTAGAGGGCTTGGAAGCGGTTCGCAAGAGACCGGGTATGTATATCGGCTCTACGTCCATCCGCGGTCTGCATCACTTGGTATACGAGATCGTGGACAACTCCATCGACGAGGCGCTGGCGGGCGAATGTAATGAAATTCACGTCACGCTTCATGCCGACGGAAGCTGTTCCATTCAGGATAACGGTCGTGGTATTCCCACCGCAATGCACCAGAAAATGGGCATTCCTACTCCCGAAGTAGTCTTTACCGTCCTCCATGCAGGCGGTAAGTTCGGCGGCGATGGCTACGCTATTTCCGGCGGTCTGCACGGTGTAGGTGCGTCGGTTGTAAATGCGCTGTCTGAGTGGCTGACCTACGAGGACGCCAGAGATGGAGAAAAGTTCTCCCAGACCTTTGAGCGGGGCAAGGTTACCAAACCCTTCCACTCCCTGGGTACTACTACCGATCACGGCCTGTACGTGCGTTTTATGCCCGATAAAGAAATCTTCGAAGAAACCTACTTCGACTATACCACCCTTCTCAACCGCCTTCGTGAGCAGGCTTTCCTGAACGCAGGCGTGAAGATCGTCTTCCGTGACGAGAGAGAAGCGGAAGCAGTTGAAAATGTCCTCCATTACGAGGGCGGTATTGTTTCCTTCGTAGAGCATCTCAATGCTATCAAGCATTGTGAATTGATCCATCCCCAGGTCATCTATGTCAAAGGCAAGAAGGGCGATACCACCGCCGAAATTGCCATCCAGTATAACGATACCTACAACGAAACCATGATGACCTTCGCCAACAATATCCATACCATGGAGGGCGGTACTCATGAAACCGGTTTCAAGAGCGCTCTGTCCAAGGTGCTGAACAACTACGGTCAGAAGCTGGGCATCCTCAAGGGTGATGATAAGCTGTCGGGCGAAGACGTGCGAGAAGGCATTTGCGCTGTCGTATCGGTGAAGCTGAGAGAAGCACAGTTCGAAGGTCAGACCAAGACCAAGCTGGGCAACTCGGAAATCCGTACCTTCGTCGATCAGATGCTCACCGAAAAGCTCACCGAGTTCATGGAAGAGAATCCCGCAGTCTGCAAAGCCATCTTAGAGAAGGCGCAGGCGGCATCCAGAGCCCGTGAAGCGGCTCGTAAAGCCAGAGA
>JAZRIH010000218.1:0-2712 GCA_045645175.1 Eubacteriales bacterium
GAAGCTTTCACCGGTGGTGAGATCCATGATCACGCCGTTGTCAGCGTCCACAGACAGCTGATGGCCTTCCTCGATGGCATCTACTGCCGCAGGACATTCCATGATGGGCAGACCGATGTTGATGGAGTTGCGGTAGAAAATGCGGGCAAAGGATTTTGCAATTACCAGCGCAATGCCGCTTTCCTTGATGGCAATGGGCGCGTGCTCACGGGAGGAGCCGCAGCCGAAGTTCCAGCCTGCAACCATGATGTCGCCGGGCTGAACACGGGTAGCAAAAGTGGTGTCCAGGTCTTCCATGCAGTGGGAAGCCAGTTCCTTCTTGTCGATGGTGTTGAGATAACGGGCGGGGATGATAACGTCGGTGTCTACGTTATCGGCATATTTGATAACTTTTCCTTCGAATTTCATGTTACAGTACCTCCTCGGGAGCAACGATCTTGCCTGCGATGGCAGATGCAGCAGCGACTGCGGGGCTGGCAAGGTAAACCTCGGATTCGGGGTGACCCATTCTGCCCACGAAGTTGCGGTTGGTGGTGGCAACGGCACGCTCGCCCTTGGCAAGGATGCCCATGTGACCGCCCAGACAAGGTCCGCAGGTGGGAGTAGAAACGATAGCACCTGCGCGCATGAAGGTGGTGAACAGACCCATGTTCATGGCGTCTTCCCAGATCTTCTGAGTTGCGGGGATCACGATGCAGCGCACGCCGCGAGCAACCTTCTTGCCCTCCATAACCTTAGCAGCGGCAATCAGGTCTTCCAGTCTGCCGTTGGTGCAGGAGCCGATGACTACCTGATCGATCTTTACCTCGTCGATCTCGGATACGGGGTGGGTGTTTTCGGGCAGGTGGGGGAATGCAACGGTGGGAACGATCTTGGACAGATCGATGGTGTACTCGGCGTCGTAAACGGCGTCGGGATCGGGTGCGTAAACGGTGGGTGCCTTTGCGCCGGTCTGTTCAAAGTATGCCAGAGTCTTGTCGTCTACCTCGAAGATGCCGTTCTTGCCGCCTGCCTCGATGGCCATGTTTGCCATGCAGAGACGGTCTTCCACAGACAGGGAGTGTACGCCCTCGCCCACGAATTCCATGGACTTGTAGAGAGCGCCGTCTACGCCGATCATGCCGATGATGGTGAGGATGACGTCCTTACCGGATGCCCAGTCCTGGAGCTCGCCTACCAGATTGAACTTGATAGCAGAGGGAACCTTGAACCAAGCCTTGCCGGTTGCCATGCCGCAAGCCATGTCGGTAGAGCCGACACCGGTGGAGAATGCGCCCAGCGCGCCGTAGGTACAGGTGTGGGAGTCAGCGCCGATGACGATGTCGCCGGCGGTAACCAGACCCTTTTCGGGGAGCAGTGCGTGCTCGATGCCCATGTCGCCTACGTCGTAGTAGTTGGTGATGGAGTGTTCATCCGCAAAGTCACGGCACATCTTGCACTGGGTAGCGGCTTTGATGTCCTTGTTGGGGGTGAAATGGTCCATGACCATAGAGATTTTATCTTTATCAAAAACAGTGGTCAGACCCAGACGGTTGAACTCACGAATCGCCACGGGAGTGGTGACGTCGTTGCCCAGTACCATGTCCAGATTTGCCAGCACCAGCTGTCCTGCCTGAACCGATTCAAGTCCGGCATGAGCAGCGATGATCTTTTGTGTCATTGTCATTGCCATGATTTTTAATCCTTTCTGAATATGGGGCGTTGCCCCATACCCCGCCGAGTCAATTCGGCGAAGTCGAATTGACGGAGTTGCCTCACCGAGGCAACTCCATTACTTGTTTGAAAAAAGTTTCTGGACTTCAAAAACTTTTGATGAGTCGGCAAATACTTGCCGACTGGGATATGTGTAGGGAAAAATTTCCGCGCCGACAAGTATTTGTCGGCGTTAATAGAAGTTTGGGAGGTGCAGGAACCTTTTTCAAAAGGTTCCTGCTGGGGTTTGGGGCAACGCCCCAAAGAAATCAATCCATGAACTGGTTCAGGGCGCCCAGGTAAGCCATGATGGAGGCTTCCATGATATCGGTGGAGAGGCCTCTGCCGTTGTAGGTCTTCTCGCCGCAACGGAGCTTCAAAATAACCTCGCCGAGGGTTTCCTGACCTTCGGAAACGGCGTTGATGATGAACTTATCCAGGGTATGCTCGGGAGGACAAACGATCTTGTCGATTGCCGCGTAGAGGGAATCGATGGAGCCATCGCCGCAGTAGGTCTTTTCGATGAACTCATCTTCGTGGCGCAGGCAGATGGTGCCTTCCACGCCCTGACGACCCTTGGTAGCCACGGTGAAGCTGATGAACTTGTAGCGATCGTTTTCGGATGCATTGGTATTGGTGATCAGTGCCTCGATGTCGCTGTCGGTGACAGTCTTCTTCTTGTCGCAGAGATCCTTGAACTTGGTGAAGGTCTCGCCGATCTGCTCGTCGGTGAGATCGTAGCCAAGCTCCTTGATGCGAGCCGCCAGCGCGTGCTTGCCGGAGTGCTTGCCCAGTACCAGCTGATTGGTGGAGATACCAACCGATTCGGGGGTGAGGATCTCGTAGGTCAGCTTGTTAGCCAGAACGCCGTGCTGATGAATGCCCGACTCGTGTGCGAATGCGTTTGCGCCTACCAGAGGCTGAGTATTGTAGGGAGTCTGACCGATCACAGAGTAAACCAGCTTGGAGGTGCGGTAGATCTAAGTCGGATCGTAGCCATGTCGTTCTGTGAGCCAAGGA
>JAZRIH010000219.1:0-2303 GCA_045645175.1 Eubacteriales bacterium
CTGGGCATGGCACTCCCCGGCAACGGTACCGTTCCTGCGGTATTCGGAACCCGTCTGCGTCTTGCCAAGACCGCAGGCGCAAGAGCGGTTGCACTGGTTCACGAAGGCGTGCGTCCTCTGGACATCATGACCAAGGAAGCATTTGACAACGCCCTGACCACCGACATGGCGCTGGGCTGTTCCTCCAACTCCCTGCTCCACCTCACCGCAATCGCTCACGAAGCAGGTGTTCCCTTCGATATGCACTATGTGAACACCATTTCCGAGCGCACCCCCAATCTCTGCCACCTTGCTCCCGCAGGTCACCACCACATGCAGGATCTGCAAAACGAGGGCGGTGTTTATGCGGTAATGAACGAGATCTCCAAGATGGATCTTTTGAATCTGGACATTCCCACAGTTACCGGCAAGACGGTTGGCGAAAACATTGCAAATGTTTCCTCCAAGAAGCACGAGGTTATCAAGTCCATCGAGGCTCCCTACTCCAAGACCGGCGGTCTGGCGGTACTGTTCGGCTCTCTTGCTCCCGAAGGCGCGGCGGTAAAGCGTTCCGCAGTTGCCGCTGAGATGCTGGTACACGAAGGTCCTGCCAGAGTATTTGAATCCGAGGAAGAAGCGATCGCCGCGATTTACGCCGGCAAGATCGTATCGGGCGACGTAGTAGTGATCCGCAACGAGGGTCCTGCAGGCGGTCCCGGCATGAGAGAGATGCTCTCCCCCACCTCCGCAATCTGCGGCATGGGCTTGGACAAATCGGTAGCCCTGATCACCGACGGACGTTTCTCGGGTGCTACCCGCGGTGCCTCCATCGGCCACGTATCCCCCGAGGCATACCACGGCGGTCCCATCGCATACGTTAAGGAAGGCGACATTATTTCCATCAACATTCCCGAGTACAAGCTGGATCTCTTGATCTCCGATGAAGAGATGGCAAAGCGCAAGGCGGAGATCACTCCCCTGAAGAAGGATAATCTCACCGGTTATCTGAAGCGCTACTCCAAGATGGTTGCCTCCGCATCCAAGGGCGCGATTATTGAGTAAAAAGTAGATTAAATTATTCGGTTACAAGGAAAAGACAGCGGAGTTCGCGAAGCGAACTCTTGTAGTTCGGCAAAGCCGAACTACATACCATCACTCAAACGCCGAAGTTTCCGCCCCTCAGACTCCCCACCTCCTTGGCTATGGTTGCCTTAAAGGGAGATCTTCCCAGCCGACAAGTATTTGTCGGCTTCACAGAAGTTTTTTGCCCCGCTTTTTTTCAAGAAAGGGGGTGGGGTTTGGGGCAGCGCCCCAAAATGATTGATTTAGAAAGGATCTATTCTTATGGCAAAGAGAATTAAGATATTTGATACAACGCTCCGTGACGGCGAGCAGTCTCCCGGATGCACTATGAATCTTGCAGAAAAGATCGAGGTTGCAAAGCAGCTGGAACGTCTGAAGGTAGACGTCATCGAGGCAGGCTTTGCCATCTCCTCCCCCGGCGACTTTGAGTCTGTAAAGACCATCGCCGAGTCGGTGAGCGACTGTACCGTTGCATCCCTTGCACGCTGCAAGGCAGGCGACATTGATGCGGCATGGAATGCCGTAAAGGGCGCGGTTGACCCCAGAATCCACGTGTTCCTGGCAACCTCCCCCATCCACATGGAATACAAGCTCCGTATGAAGCCCGAGGAAGTCATCGCAAAGACCACCGAAATGGTTTCTTACGCTAAGAAATATTGCTCCAACATCGAGTTCTCCTGCGAGGACGCTACCCGTTCCGACTGGGAATTCATGAAGCGCGTGGTAGACGCCGCTATCAAGGCGGGCGCTACCGTCATCAACCTCCCCGACACCGTTGGTTACACCACCCCTGCCGAGATGAAGGCGCTGATCCAGTACATGATGGAAAACGTCCCCGATTCCGACAAGATCGAGTACTCTGTTCACTGTCACAACGACCTGGGCATGGCAGTTGCCAACTCCCTTGCAGGCGTACAGGGCGGCGCACTCCAGATCGAATGTACCGTTAACGGCATCGGCGAGCGCGCAGGCAACACCTCTCTGGAGCAGGCGGTAATGGCAATGCACACCCGTCCTACCCTCTTCGGTGAGTTGCCCCGCATCGACACCAAGCAGATCTACCGCACCTCCAAGATGGTCTACAACGTCATCGGCCAATCGGCCTATAACACCCAGCCTCTGGTGGGCGCCAACGCCTTTGCCCACGAGTCGGGCATCCATCAGCACGGCGTTCTCGCCAATAAGCTGACCTACGAGATCCTCACCCCCGATTCGGTGGGTATCTCCAAGAACCAGCTCGT
>JAZRIH010000220.1:0-8256 GCA_045645175.1 Eubacteriales bacterium
CTCCAACGGCGCTCACCTGCTACGATCTCGTAAAGATTGCCCTTGCCCTTTCTCACGATGATCGGCTGAATCAATCCGTGAGTAGAAATCGAATCTGCCAGCTGAGAAAGTGCCTCTGCATCAAAATTCTTTCTGGGCTGACCCGCTCTGGGCTGCAGCTCAGAAATGCGCAGGGTGTTGGAAGATTCCTTCTCAACATCTGCATCATCAATAAATATAGAGTCCAGACCTCTGCCCAGACCGCCTTGTCTTGCCATTATTTATTCCTCTTTCTGTCAAATTCGCTTGATCAATTCTTCACCAACTGCATTGTACGCCGCCGCGCCCTTAGATGCCTTGTCATAGTAAATGATCGGCATGCCGAAGCTGGGAGCTTCGCTGAGTCGCACATTGCGCACGATTGTAGTTTCAAAGAGCTTGTCGCTGTAATACTTCTCCAGCTCCGCCTTGACCTGTGCTGTCAAATTCAGTCGCTTGTCATACATGGTGATCAGAATGCCTGTGATCTCCAGACCGGGATTGTAGCGCTTTTTCACCTGTCTGATGGTGAGCATCAGCTGAGAAAGTCCCTCCAGCGCGTAATATTCGCACACCATGGGGATCACCACACCGTCGGAAGCAGACAGCGCGCTGACTGTCAGAATTCCCAAGGAAGGGGGACAGTCGATCATAATGTAGTCGAAATCTTCTTTGATTTCCGCCAAACGATCACGAAGAATCGATTCGCGCTTCTCAACGCTTACCAATTCGTACTCCGCGCCCGCCAAGCCAATATTTGTAGGAACAACCCACAGATTATCAAAATTTGTTTCCATGACCATTTCGCGTGCAGGTTCATCACCCACGAGCAGATCATAGGACGTTTTATGGCCTCCCTTTTTGGACACGCCAACACCGCTGGTGGCATTGCCCTGGGGGTCAAGATCTATCAGCAGAACCTTTTTGCCCATTTTTGCAACGACAGCCGCTACGTTTACCGCAGAGGTTGTCTTGCCAATTCCGCCTTTTTGATTCGAAAATGCAATAATTTTGCCCATCGTCTTCTCCTTTTGGATCATACTCGGTCTATTATATCACCTTTTTCCTATCTCGTCAATACAAAATTCGAGTTTTTCTGCATTTTCTCGTTGATTTCTTTTCTTCTTGGAGGCATTCTTGTGCAAAAATGTTTCACGTGAAACATTCTGAATTCTGCTCACTTTTTCGTCTGTTTGCTCGTCTGCAGCAATTGCTTTGAATATATTATCAAAGGCAGGCTCCTCGATTGCGAGAGAAATCTGCTCGTAGGAATCATCCGAAAATGTTTCACGTGAAACATTTTCCTCTTTGCTCTCGCGAAGATCTGCAACATTGGGAGTAGTCGATTTCTTAAACCGGATCACAAAAGAAACCTCGGAATCGCTTTCCATCTGTTCGATGTTGCATTGCATTCCGCCTTTTTGCATAGTCTGCACGCCACGCTCCACCGTGTTAGCAAACAAGCGAACGTCCGTAGACCAAATCTTGAGAGATTGCAACACAGAGGACATGGGATTGTCCCGATATTCCCGCGCCAATTCAGCAACCGAAACAGTTTCATCGGACATCGCACGTTGCAAAACCGAGTCCCTTAATCCCTCGGGAATTTGAAAAAACGCGATGACGTCCTGCAAAGAGGCATCGCACATCTTCAACGATCTTTGTTGAGCAGATGTCAGCGAACGTGCCGCTAAAAACTGCTCAATAACCGTGCCGGAAACTCCCAACAATCGAGAAAGCCGAGGAATCGAATATCCCGAATCAATCAACTGCGCGACATTGTCAGATACCGCAAAAGGCTCCATTTCACGGCGCATGAGATTGTCCGAGAGAGCAAGCAAAGGCAAATCCTCCTCCTCGCAGTCTACCACAATCGCACCGACATGGGTCTTTCCGAGCATCCGCAGCGCCTCCAACCGTCGCCTGCCCGAAATCAAACGATAAACTGTGCCCGATTGCAGAGATTTGCACTTCCATACCAACAACGGCTGTAGCAAGCCTACCTTCATGATGTTTTCCGCGAGCGTTGCAACCGCAACCCCTTCAGCAGGATTGGAAATAGGCTCGTAGTCAATTTCTCCCAAGGGGATTTTCCAAAGAACGGTGCCGCCTCGGTCACCAAATATAAATTTATTTATCCATTCAGATTTGAACATTTTTTGTCCTCCTATTCATTCTGTTTCCATTATTTTACAGCATTCGTTTCGCAAATGCTCTCATAATTTGTCGAAGCAATTGAAGGAAACAAAAAATTCGTGAATTTTGTATCCAAAATCCACGAATCAAGAAGAAAATGACCAAATAACAATTCCAATTACCATGACAGCGATGCCCAAAAGCTTATGTCGGGAATATCGTTCTCGGTAAAACAGCCGACCGCTTGCAGTCGTCACCAAAACGCTCAGCTTATCAATTCCATGGACTACGCTGGCATCACCCATGGTCAGGGCAAAAAAGTAGCACAGCCAAGCAATTCCCGCAGAAACACCCGATGCCGTCAAATACCATCGTTGATTGCCCGGTATCTTTCGTATACAACTGAGCGAACCGGTCAAACACAGCCAGATGACCACCGTCAACATCGCGACACCCGTACGCAAGGACAGCGCGATCGCAGGAGATACCGCACCCACAGCCAGCTTTGCCAGCAAAGTCGAAGCAGATGTGAACCCTACCGTTCCTAAAGTATACATCATATTACCCCGACTGCCTTTTGTGTCTATCGCATTAGACTTATCTACACTCATTAAAAATATACCCACGGCAATCAAACCCAATGCTGCTACGCCCCAACCCGTCCATCTGCATCCGAACCAGATCCATTCTGCAAAGGCAATTACCAAAATCGAAAGTTTTTCCAGCACCGCACCGCGACCAAGTCCATTGGCAATGAGTTTTTGAAAACAAATCAATGCAATAGCAGCGGTAACACCCGCTCCCACACTACTCCACAACGCAGTATTGTCTACCGCAGTAAACTCCTTGAAAGATCCCGTCAATCCAACAAACCCAAGACAAAACCCCAACAGTGAAATACTCCTCACCGCAATC
Organism: Eubacteriales bacterium; assembly: GCA_045645175.1. Lineage (GTDB taxonomy): Bacteria > Bacillota > Clostridia > Oscillospirales > CAG-272 > CAKSQF01. The sequence continues at coordinate 3,070 of JAZRIH010000220.1, forward strand.
GCGCCCCGCGCATCGGCCGAAGACGCTCCTTTGGACAGTACCCATGCAGTTCCCGAAAAAAGCGCTGAGCACAGTGATAAAACGATCCACATACACACCCCTCCCTGCCAATAGCATACCCAATTTCCGCCCATCTATGCAAAAAACGCCTCTCCTTGCATAACAAAGAGAGGCGTGAGGGTCAGATCATAAACCGAATGTATCGATACCAGATCTTCTTGAAAATATTCAGATGAGGATACTCGGAATCAATGAGTGTGCCAAGATAGGTGCCCAGCACCTCCAATTCCTGACGGTTGAGTGCCCGTCCGAATTCCTGCTTTTGAATCAGTACCATTATCTCGGAAAGGGTAGAAGGAAGGAACATCATGCGCTCCTGCATTCTTTGCTGCTTACGAGTGGCATCCGTCACAGGACGGTCCACACGAGCGGCAAACTCGCCGGGCAGCTCGCCCACATAGGGACGATTACCCAAGATCGCATGGATCTCGAAAATACTGTCACAGAGCACAGACGCAACACGGTCGAAATCGGCTTTTTCCTCAAAGGTTCCGTAAATGGATCGCTCGATGAAGTGCCGTCTGCCGTCGATGACCTTCTGGGCGCGTTTGATCTGCCACAGAAGCAGCATTGCAATCAGGCCAACCGCAATCAGTCCAAGAGCAATCCGCATGATCTCCGCCACATCCACTTCGCCTGCCGATGAAATTCCGTCGTCCTCGGTGGTCACAGAAGTAACAGACGACTGGGGAGGACGGGTAACCGGCTCATCGGTTTCGGGAGGAAGGGTGGTGAAGGGAGGAGGAGTGGTTACTTCCGGCGGACGGGTCGTGGTAGTCTGGTCAGGATCCAAAGGCTCGTCAGTGTTCACATGATACACATAGGTGTAATAGCGGGAGGTCGCCTCATAGGTGCGCCAACCCAGACCGTCGATGTAAACCTCTACCCATGCATGGGCATCCGAATCCTTTACCTCAGCAACATACTCGAAAGTATCGTCCGACTGCATCGACATCGATTCAAATTCAGTCGCCACATAGCCTTGCACATAGCGGGCGGGGAAGCCCATCGCACGCAGAAGCAGAGTCGCCGCAGATGCAAACTGTACGCAGTAGCCGTCCTTGGTTTCATTCAGGAAGGCATCCAGCGCATTGGTCTTGGGATTGAAGGGCTGCGTGGGGGTGTAGGTATACTTGTAATTCTGTGACAAATAATCCATCACCACCATAATCTTGTCATGGGTGGTTTCTGCCTTCTCCATTTCGGGAGCAAGCAGAGCCGCAAGCCGCGCAATTCCCTTGCTCTCTTCAGGATATGCGGAATAGAATTCGTCCACATACTCGCTGTATTCGCGAATGGTGCGAATATAACGGCTGTAGAATCTTGCTTTTTCGTTTTCACTCAGCTCAAAATAACGCTCCAGCGCATGGGCATAGAAATCATCCAATCCTTGCAGTCGGAGTTTATTTTTGAACTGCTCAATGGCCGCGTTGATATCGATATTCTTCTGCAGGTGGACAGAATTGATGGTGTCCACCAAAACCTTGTAGAATTTCACCTGACGCTCCGCCTGCTCGCCGTAGTCGGCAGACAGGTAAGAGGGCATCACCGCAGGCGCGGTATAGGATTTCTTGGGATTATACCATCCCGAGGTCCACATACCGTCAGCATGAACCGACATCACGTCCGCATACTTTTCAGTCAGCGATCCGTATTCGTTGATTCCCAAAGAGGCGGCGTACGCAGAGGGCAGGACGAAGAGCTGTCCTGTGTTCTTCACATACTCGATATCCACAAATGCCGCCACATAGCCGAATTTGGTATCTACCGCATAGCCATTTTCCTCAAAGGCACCCGAACCAATCTCAAGGGACGACAGATAGTAATGATCGTAGGTCACTTGATCGCCTACAAAACTTCCGTTTTCCGAGGTCAGCTCGCGAAGCATGGAGGTGTAATCGGTGGTATCCAGCACCTTCCATTCATCCTTCTCGTAATCGTAATCACCGCCGATCCAAGAGCGGAGGTAGATGGGATGCTTCAAAGGAGATTGAACGGTAAAGAGGGTAACATTTTCGAATGACACACTCTCCAGCTTATTGGAACGCTTTTCGTGGAGGGTGTTCATCACATTATAGGCAGGATTACCGCCGGTAAGGATGGTGGTCAGATAAGTACGCATATCCTCGATAGGACGGGAGATGAATTTGATATCCTTCCACTGAGATGTCAGCGATGCCGCAGGGACAGCAACGATCACCAAGGCAAGCACACCTGCCAGTGCCGAAGCATAGCCCGAATAAGCACGGGATTTCTTGGATTTTTTGTGTGCTTTGTAGGTCTTGTCATAAGCAGACAGAACGATCGCAGAGGAAAGTCCCGCCAGTACGCAAGCAATACCCCAGTTGGTACGGCAAAGGTTGTAGGTAAAGCAGACCGCACACAATCCGCCGCCCAAGATGAGCATGGGGAAGAGGCGAGTACGCTTTGCCGAAAACGCCGCAAAGATCAGGGCAAATACCGTAGCCAGAGCGAAGATACCGCCGTAGGAAAGGAGGGCATCGTCATAGGCAAGACCACCGAAATCGGGAAGGGCGATACTGCCTGCAGAGGCAAATCCTTCCTCAGTCAGACGATACATCATGGCGTTGTATACCTTGCCCACACCCGATACATAGAAGGTGAGGAGGTTGCCGTACAGGGCGAAGAATCCGCCCACCCAAGCCGCCAGCAGACCAAGACCTGCCAAGATCAGCCATTTTCCGATAAAGATCATGGAGAATGCCGAAACCATCGCCACACAGTAGGCAAGCAAAGGGAAAGCTTTTACCTGAGTGATGGCAAAGGCATCACAAAACAGCCACAATACACCAAAGAGGGAAAATCCGATGGAGAAGAATCGCAGGAAGTAGCCCAGCACAAGGGACATCTTGAATCCCTTCATCTTGGCAGGATCATAGAGGACGTAGCGATTTTTCTTCGCCTCTTTTTTCTTGCGACGGGCTTCCTTTTTCTCTGCCTTCCGTTGCTTCTTTTTCAGACGCTTCTGCGCCTTCTCCGCCTTCTCTTTAGACGGCTGCGTTTTTCCCTTCGCCGCAGGCTCGTCGGCCAACAGCTCTTCCAAGGTCATCTCTTTTTGAGGATTCTCTTCCCAAGGAAGGGAATTATTCTGCTCAGAGGGCTTCATCATCGGTCACCTCCTTTGCAAGTACCGTATCCCGCAAATCGTGAACGGTGATACCGTGGCGAAGCAGCTCATCCCGATAAGCTTCCGACTCGTCCAGATAATCGGACTTGGCAGAGGGAAGGATCTGCTCGTAAGGTTCAAAGGTATAGACATCGCAATGGGTGCCCAGCGGAAGCTCCATAGCGGACAGCGCAGCAGACAACTCATTGGTAAGACCACCGACCACAAACACGAAGGAGGATCCTTCGAAATTATCCTCCAACAGATTGGCAAGATCGGCAACCGTGTAGGGAGTTTCGGTAATGGGAGCGGTGGAGAAGAGACGGAAGATTGCCTCATAATCCTCCTCGGACACCAGACGGAAGGCCAGCCGATCCTCCGCGCCGCGGGAATCGTACCATACCAGCGTCACCGTGTGACCGCCTCGACGAATGGCTTTCAGCGCCAATGCCAGCGCACCTTCGATGACACCGTCGGTGGTGTATTCGTTGATGTCAGGAAGGAAACGCTTGTCATCGGACTCATACCGCTTAGCGGTGTCCACGAAGATGAAGGTCTGCCGATCGGCATTGCGAGCATACTGACGCACCATCAGGTCTTGGGTCTTGGAAGACAGCTTCCAATGGACCGATCGCAGGCTGTCGCCCGGCTGATAGGAGCGGATATCCGACAATTCGGTGTTATCCTGACCCTTCAGCAGCACAACCGTTTCGGTTTCCTCCTGCTGCTCCTCGCCGCCGCCTTCACCGTCCAGTTGCAGACGGCGGGGAGTGACGAACAGTTCACGGAAAAGCCCCAGCTTTACCCGATAGCGGAAGAGACGGAAGAAATCGTAGAAATACAGCTCGCTGACGCCGATCTGATAACTGCCGCGATAGGCAAATGCCAATCGCTTTTCGATGACGTAATTACCGAAGGGAATCAGAGAGAGCATAGTCCGCTGACTGATGCAGCGCACCGCATCATCGGCAGGAACGGTGATCACCGCCTCCACAAAGGGGAAGGGGAGGGGCGATTCATTGGACAGGGTAAGGGAAAAGTCAACGGGCGAGTGTTTCTCCGCCTCAGGAGCGGAGATGTTCAGGTGCAATTTGACACATAGCACCTCGATGAGTAAGTACAACAGAGAGAGGAGTGGCAAAAACAGCACGAAGACGAAGATGACTCCCGATATGGGAGAACGCAACGCTTGGGTAAAGATCAGCGCAAATATGATAAGAAACAGATATAACCCGAAATTGCGTTGGGGAAAGAAGGCGGGCTGGATAAGCTCTCTGTTTTTGATTAGGTTACCAATCCAGCCGAAGAAGCGGGCAATGCTTCCCACGACTGTCTTGATGGTTCGAAAAAAGCCGTTCACAGACGATGTTCCTTAATCGCGGCTTCCTCTGAAAGGAATAGGCGTTTTCATGGAGATCTCCTGCAGGATGCTATCGGGAGTAGTTCTTGCCAATTTTGCCTCTTGGGTCAGAACCAAACGGTGTGCGATAGAACGGGTAAATACCGCCTTGACATCTTCGGGAAGCACGTATTCTCTGCCCTGCATTACCGCACACGCCTGCGCCATACGCATCACAGCCAGCGATGCACGGGGAGAAGCACCGCGCGCCACACCGGGATGCTTACGGGTAGCGGCAACCAGACTCACCACATAGCGGCAGATCTCGGGATCCACCGTAGCATCGGCCGCCATACGGCGCATCTTGGCAACGCCCTCTACGTCGGTAACTGCCTGCACCTTGTCCAGAGGATTGACACCTCTGCGTGCCATCAAAATCTCTGCTTCCTGCTCCTCAGTGGGATAGCCCATAGACAGCTTCACCGCAAAACGGTCCAGCTGTGCCTCAGGCAGGGGATAGGTGCCCACGAAGCCGTGAGGGTTCTGGGTCGCGATGACCATGAAGGGGGAGGGCAACTTATAGGTGGTGCCGTCTACGGTCACCTTGCCTTCTTCCATGGCTTCCAGAAGAGCCGACTGGGTCTTGGGAGAAGCACGGTTG